>JAFGTJ010000440.1 GCA_016934195.1 Anaerolineae bacterium
ACCGGGATCGCGGCGGGCGTGTTGTTGGCCGAGAGCGCCTCCAATGCCTGGATGCGCACATCGGGATCGCGGGCGCGCAGCGTTTCGGCCAGGACCGGCACGGCGGCGCTGTCGTGGCAGTGGCGCAGGCTCCACGCGGCGGCTTTGCGCACCGGATCGGTTTCAGTGGACAACGTATCGGTCAACAGCCGGTACGCCGCCAGTTCGCGCAGATCGCACAGCGCATACACCGCCCCTTCGCGCACCCGTTCATCAGGATCGGCCAGCGCCGCCCGCAGCAGCGATTCCGCCACGTACCACGAAAACCGGCCCAGGTGCCGCGCAATACTGGCGCGAGTCGGGGCGCTGCCGTTTTCCAGCGCGTCAGCCAAAATCAGGCGGGCTTCGCGGTCGCCGCGCTCGGCCAGCAGCCGGGCGGCGTTATAGCGCACGAAAAAACCCTCGTGGTGCAGCATCGCGGCGGCGGCATCCAGCGAGATCGAGTCGGGTCCGAGCACGTTGAGCAGGGTCGCCAACCGTCGCGGCGAGAGCCGCTGCATTCCGCGACTCCCGGCGCGCGTGGTCGAGAGGCGGGGTTCGTGGCCGGTGATGGGGGTGTGCATGGGTATTTCCTCCGAGAATAAGCCCTCACCCCCCGGCCCCCTCTCCCTCAGGGCGAGGGGGAGAAACCGGCGAACATCTTTGGCTCAAGTCCCTCTTCCTGAGGGTTCGTGTGCGCAGCACACGCAGGATTATAGGGTGAGAGTTAAAATTGCCTACCGCAGCGTCACGACCGCCGCGTCCTTGAGCAGTGTTTTACGAGTTCGCAAATCCGTCACCGTGAGACGCAGGTGACGCTGTTCGTCAATGCTAAACGCCGCCTTGAGCCGGTCCTGGCCCGGTGATCCCGGCGGCTTGAGGCGGGCCAGCGGCGCGGAACCGGCGTTTAGCGGCACGATCTGCTGCTGGTCCTGGTCGGCGCGGGCCACAAACACCGCCTGCCCGTCCTCGTAACGCACCTCGACCAGCGCCACCGAATCGGTCGCAATTTCCCCGATCACGAATTCCACCGCGTCCTGATCGGGGTGCGCGGCCTGCAAAATGATCTCGAACGGGTCGCCGGTCGGGTAGCGCGTGCCCATCGGGACCAGTTCGTCGTAAAAATGGCCGGTTCCCGCGTCGTCCAGGCAGCGAATCCCGTAACCGTGCAGCACGTAATCGTCCAGCCCGCCGCCCGCCGCGACATGTAACGCGCCTTCCACCACAGCGGTAAACGGTTTATCGGCGCAGATCGCCATCCCGCTGAAGTACGCGCCGAGCGCGGCCTGCACCGACGGCATCAGCGACGTTCCGCCGACCATCAGCACATGGGCGATGTCTTCCTTAAAAATGCCTTCCTGCCGCGCGACGTGCATCACCTTGTCCACCACATGGCGCACGGCGGCAAAAAATCCGTTGGTTTCCAGCAGCGCTTCGAGATTGGCCCGCGTGATCGTCAGGTGATGATCCTGCCCGGCAGCGGTGAAGTCCAGCGGCACAGATTCGGCGGTCGAAAGCGCGATCTTGGCCGCTTCGCAGCGAGTCAGCAGCGGCGTGTAATCCGGGCCGAGCGTTTCCGGCGTGAGTCCGGTCCGCCGCAGGACCTCGGCCAGCAGCCATTGATCGATATCGCTGCCGCCCAGAATCCGGCCCGCTTTGGCGATCACGCGCGCTGTTTCCTGCCGTTTGCCGCGCAGACGGTGCAGGAATCCGCCGGTCTGTTCCGGCAGTTGGACCAGCGCCAGATCGAGTGTGCCGCCGCCAAAATCGAAGACCAGCACCGGCAGTCCCGGTTCGGTCACGGCGTAACCGAGCGCGGCGGCGGTCGCTTCGTCCACCACGCGGACGCGCGATCCCAGGCCGTTACCATCCACCACGCCGGACAGCCACGCGACATACCCTTCAAACGAGGCAACCGGCGCGGTCAGCACCACCTGCTCGATCCCGTCCAGGCCGTCCGGCAGTTCAGCGGCCACGCCGTCCAGCAGGTGCCGCAGAAAAAAACCGCCCGCGTCCCGGTCGGCCCAGGGCTGACCGTCGATCAGGCGCGGCGGCGGGGCGGGAGCCGCGACCAGTCCGCGTTTGAAGTTGCGAAACAGCCGGTTGTCGCCCCGGCGATCCAGGCCGTTCTCGCGGACCGCCTGCCCGCCGACCGTTTGCGCGTGCTGCCGGTCCTGCCCATTTTGCACGTACAGCAGCGACGGGATCAGGGGCGGATCGTCCGGCTGGCTGAGGCCGGGCAGTGTCAGCACGTCGGAGGCGTCGGAGGCGTCGGTGGTGGTTCCGGCGGAATCATCGCCGCGCCAGCGGGCGATCACGCTGTTGGTGGTGCCGAAGTCAATAGCGACCCGTTGGGGTTGGGACATGCCGATCTCCGGGACGGTATAGTTTGCCAGCGATACGATACGCGGCGTAATGCTACGCTGTGCAATACTACGCTTCGTAAGAACTTTAGCACGGACTATTCCCGGTGTCAAGTCCCCTCCCGGCGCGGGGGTATTCGGATCGTGGGGCAAAAAAATGCACCACAGAGGCACAGAGCACACGGAGTTTCTTTTTTGAAGAGAAAAGGCAGGAGAAAAAAGGTTTTTTCTTCTCTGTGCTCTCTTCATGTCGCTGCGGTGAAAAAGATTTTTGCCCTCGGAGCGTTTCGACAGTAACGTATGTCTTGTGTCTTTTTGCCCCAGACAGGAGTCATGATCCATGCCGCTCCCCGACGACGTATTCCCGGTAGTCATTATTGGCGCAGGACTGGCCGGACTCAGCGCGGCGGTCCATCTTGCGGCGCGCGATGTGCCCCCGCTGGTGCTTGAACTGGCGACGACGTGGCCCGGTGGACGGCTTTCCGGCGGACCGCCGCACAGCTTCGAGCACGGCGGGCGGACGTGGACGTTCGATTCCGAGAGCGGCGCGCACGCCCTATGGGGCGGTTACGACAACATGCGCGCCATGCTGGACCGCTTCATCGAGATCGATCTGCACCAGTCGGTGGGCGAGGAGTGGATCAACCGCTGGGGGAATCGCGTGCGTTATATCGAGGCGGGAACGCGCGTGCGGCGATCCTGGTTTCCCGCGCCGTTCCATTACCTGAACCTGATCTTTAACCCACATTTCTGGGCCACCGTCTCGCCCTGGGACATTCTCTCGATCCCCGGCTATCTGACCAGCCTGTTTATGACGACCGGCTTTGATCCGATCCGCGAGGGCGTGGAACTGGACGGGCTGACGATTGACGACTATTTCCGCTTCTGGACGCCCAACCTGCGCGCCACGTTCCGGGGATTGGGACACAGTTTGCTGGCCGCGCACTCGGACTATATCTCGCTGTCGGCCTTCATCGCCGCGATCCGGTTCTATACGCTGCTGCGCCGTGATACGTGGCAGTTGGGCTACCTGCCCGCCAACGCGCACGACTGCCTGATCGGGCCGCTGGTGGAACGGGTCGAGTCCGGCGGCGGGATGGTGATGTTAGGGACACGGGCGCTCAGTCTGCGGCGTAACGGGGAATACTGGGATGTGCGCGTCGAGGATCAGAAGCTCGGCGGGACGCGCTCCCTGACCGCCGCCGCCGTGATCCTGGCAACCGAGCCGCCCGCCGCCCGCGCCATCCTGGAAGCCGGTCCCGATACCGCCGAAGCCGCCGCCACGATCCGGTTCCCTGACGCAGTAGACAGCGCGACCGCCCGCCTGTGGTTCGACGCGCCGCCGCGTGACGGCGCGCCGGGCGGCATGTTCACCGGGGATTTTACGATTGATAATTTCTTCTGGCTGGAACGGCTGCACAGCGAATTTGCCGACTGGCGCGAGGCGGGCGGAAGCTGCATCGAGGTGCATTTTTACTCGCGCGCGGAATTCTTCGAGCAATCCGATCAGGTGTTCCTGGTCACGGCGACGAGCGAGGTGTTACGCGCCTTCCCGGAACTGCGCGGGCATTTCGTACACGGCGCGATCCGGCGCAA
>JAFGTJ010000441.1 GCA_016934195.1 Anaerolineae bacterium
CAATGGTTCGACCTGGACGATCTCGACGGGTTAGCGGCGCTGGCCCAGGCGGTACTCTAACTCCACCCCTCACGCAGAAACCAGTAACCAACAATCAGACACTCCTTACGAGCCGACCGCCCGCCACGCGACTCAACGCGCCGGGCGGTTCGGCCATTCATCGCATCCGTCATAACACTAACAAGGAGAACGTGGTATGAGCACCTCGGAGTCTAACTACAATACCATCATCATCGGCGGGGGTCAGGCAGGACTGGCAACCGGCTACTACCTCAAACAGCAGGGGCGCGACTTCACTATCCTCGATGCCCATGCGCGGACCGGTGATTCCTGGCGCAATCGCTGGGACTCGCTGCACCTGTTTTCCCCCGCCCGTTACGACGAACTGCCGGGGATGTCTTTTCCGACCTCGCCGCACGCTTTTCCTACCAAAGACGAAATGGCCGAGTACCTGGAAACCTACGCGGCCCGCTTCGACCTGCCGGTCCAGCACGGCGTCCGGGTCGATCACCTCACCAGGGAAAACGGGCGTTTCCTGGTGACGGCGGGCGAGCGGCGTTTCAAAGCTGATAACGTGGTGGTGGCGATGTCCAATTATCAAGCGCCCTGGGTGCCACCCTTCGCGCGCGATCTGGACCCCGCTATCGTCCAGATGCATTCCAGCGCCTACCGGAATCTGGACCAGTTGCAGGACGGGGGTGTTCTGGTCGTGGGCGCGGGCAATTCGGGGGCCGAGATCGCGCTGGAATCCGTGCGCGAGCACCCGACCTGGATATCGGGGCGGGATGTCGGCCATATTCCTTTTCGCATCGAGACAACCGCCGCGCGGTATGTGTTTATCCCGCTCGTGCTGCGATTCCTGTTTCACCGTGTCCTGACAGTCAGCACGCCCATTGGCCGCAAAGCGCGCCCAAAGATGCTGGGTAAAGGCGGCCCGCTTGTCCGGGTTAAACCCCAGGACCTGACCGCAGCGGGGATCGAGCGCGTCCCGAAAACGGCGGGGGTGCAGAATGGGCTGCCGGTGGTGGGCGAAGGGCGTATCCTGGACGTGGCAAACGTGATCTGGTGTACCGGGTTCCGATCCGGCTTTTCGTGGATCGACCTCCCGGTGTTCGATGACCAGGAGGGGCGGTACGAACCGAGGCACGAGCGCGGCATCGTTTCCGGCCAGCCGGGGCTGTATTTCGTCGGGTTGTTTTTCCTCTACGCGCTGTCGTCGTCGCTGGTCGAGGGCGTGGAACGGGACGCGCAGCGAATCGTCAAGCACCTCGTATCGCGCATGGACTGACTCACTCCAGCGGCACGACTCCGCCGTCCTCCGCGATCTGCTGTACGCGCAGTTCGGCGGAGTCCAGCATTTCGCCGCACAACTGCGCCAACTGCTGCCCGCGCGCGTACAGCGCGACCGATTCGTCCAGCGACAGTTCGCCGGATTCCAGCCGCGCCACGATCTCTTCTAATTGGGCGAAAGCGTCTTCAAAATTCAGGTTGTCGGTCATGACAAAAACTCCGTTTTTGCAGCGAACAGCTTTCGGCGTTCAGGGTAGGATTGCAGAATAATGTGGTTGCCCCGATGTTAGCCCTTATCCCCCGACGCGCCTCCGGCACGCGCCGTTTTCCCCAGGGGCCAGGGGGAGGGGCTAACGGACGATCACGCTACTCTATAGTTCTACCAGTTCTACCGCGTTCAGCTATCAGCAAAACCAACCGGCATGATTTTAACCGCTGAGGGCTAACCGCTGACGGCTGATTGCCGATAGCTCATTCATCCACCTGACTATAATCGTAATCAAACAGCGTCTCGCACGTCCAGTTTCCGACGAGTCCCGCATCGACCAACGGCTTAAAGGCGGCCCCTAGTAGGCTGTCGGCTACCGTGTCGACATCCTCCATCGCGCCGATCCAATCGTTTTGCCGCCGCCGGACCTCGGCCCGCATCGCGTACAGCGTCATGTGATCGGGATCGACTGCTATGCCGTCGGTGTAGGCTTGTTCGGCCCCGGCCATATCGCCCAGGTTGCACCGCGCCAGCCCCTTGATCATGTACATATCCCCTAACGTATCATCAATCGCCAGCGTCTCATCGGCGGCGGCGATAGCGGCTTCGTACTGGCCCAACAGCAGATTCCCCGCCGCCCCGAAGATTGGGCCGAACACGCTGAAACGTTGATCGCCGTAGATGGCCTGCACCATATGCTCGGAGTATTCGGGATCGTGAAACTCGGTAATGAACGTATCGATCAACTGTTGGAAATCCGCCCACCGGCCCTGGCGCAGCGCAATCGACATGCTGGTCAGGTAAGGGAAATTGGTCGTCGGGCCGAGACTGATCGCCAGTTGCAGATCGGCCCACGCCCGCTCGTAATCGCCCAGCAGATAATACAACGCGCCCCGAAAATTGGGCGCGAACCAGTCCTCCGGGCGCAGCGCGATGATCCGGTTAAACAGGGCAATCGAATCGTCCAACGTATCCGGCGCGGTGGTGTACGTTGCCAGGAGGTAAAGCGGTGTGGTCCAGTCCGGCGGTCCCAGGCGTTGGGCCGTTTCGATATCGCGCAGCGCCCGGTCGATCTCGCCCAAACGCAAATAGGCAGTAGCCCGGTAAGCATAGATCAACGGACTCTGGGCCCGTTCCAGCGCGTCGTCAAAATACGCGACGGCCTGCCCGGTGTCGTCCAGGTAAACGGTCATGCCCCGGTGTATATCGCTGGCCGCGCCCCCACCCATGATCTCCGCATTGACCGTTTCCAGCACATCCAGCATACTCAGCAGCCGCAGCACTTCGTAAGCGTTCCCATCGGCGCTTTGCAGCACATTCAGCACGCCGATCACGGGAACCGCTACCGACTCGCGGCGCTCGTCGGTCAGGCGCACCCGGACGTTTGCGACCCGGTCGAGATCGGCCCG
>JAFGTJ010000442.1 GCA_016934195.1 Anaerolineae bacterium
CAAAAAACAAACAGGGCGCAGCAAGCAGCGCCCCTACGAAATGTGGTCCCATTGAATTCGCCAACAACATCAACTCGTTCGTGGACCAGCCCTAGCGGGGGCACTCGCGCGTTCGTCCGGCCCGGCCTATAATTTAGCTTTCAGCCGCCAGCGGCCAGCGTTTAGCCCGCCATGCTAAAGGCGCATGGCCGCCATTGCCTACAGCCCTTGCGCATATTAAGGTGTCCGTTATGTCGATCCGCCCAATTCGCTGGCCCCAAGACCGCCCCGCCCTTCTCAATCACTTGCGACAGGTGCATTTTCCCGACGATCCCGACCTGATGGCGGCGTGGTACGGCAGCACGCCGGAGTTTGATCCGCAGGACTGCCTGGTAATCGACGGCGGTGTGGAAGGTGAGATCGCCGCGCACGCTATGATTGTGCCGCGCCAGTTCCAGATCGGGGAAAACGTTCTGCCGGTGGCCGAGATCGCGCTGGTGGGCGTATTGGACGAATATCGCGGGCACCGCTACGAATACATGCTGCTGGATGCGATCCACGAGCGCATGACCGACCGGGGGGACGCGCTTGGCCTCAGTTTCGATGCCCCATCGCTGCTGGAATCCTGGCACTATGAATACGCGGTCGGCCTGTATATGACCAGCTTCGAGTCGTCCATCGCTACCGATCTGGCGCTGCGGGCGGGCCGGTGGGATTCCACGCACAGCTACCAGCGCCGCATGGCCGACCGCCTGGGAGCGAACCGTCAGACCGTGAGCGCGCGCCGCTTTTATATCAACGATCTACCGGCAATCCAGGCCCTTTACCGGGCCGCGAGCGCCGAGGGCCATTACCTGTTCGCCCGCGACGAGGAAACGTGGTCCTGGCAGTTGAATCACCTGACACGCACCGGGCGCAACGATCCCGATGATTTCCTGGTCGCCGAGATCGACAACCGGCTGGTCGCGTATGCGCGGCTGGTGACGCAGATGCCGGTCAATGTGTTTTTGGGCGACGGGGCGGCGCGCTTCAGCGTGATCGAGGCGGTGGGCCATAACGCCGACGCGCTGGATGCCCTGTTAGGCGAGATCGGGCGGGCGGCGCAAACGTTCAACCAGGACCGGATCGGGCTGTTCGTGCATCCCGACAGCGCGTTTATGCAGCACGCCCTGGCGCGCGGCGCGACGGTGCGCCATTTCACCGGGGGGGGCCTGCTGCGGCTGCACAATTTGGAACAAGCCCTGCGCCTGCTGACGCCTACCTTAGACGCCCGCCGCCTCAACAGCCGGTTCGCGGCGCGCACCTATCGCCTGGAAATCCGTACCGAGCACGATAGCACCGGTATCACCCTGGGAATGGGCGATCCCGAAACGGTGGACATCGAGGTGCCCGCCACCACGTTGACCCGCCTGATTACGGGCTGGTACGGGATCGATCACCTGACCATTGGCTACCACGAGCGTTATGCCGACCTGCTGCGGGTGCTGTTCCCCCGGCGCGATCCCAAGTTGGGGCTGGCGGATTTGATCTAGCCGGTTAGCCCCTCTCCGCACGCGATGCGGTTGGCGAGATCAGAATGGGACGCAGATTAACGCAGATAAACACAGATTAAAAAACGGAGGTAGGACGACAGAATAACGTGATCGTCCTGAAGTTAGCCCCTCCCCCTGCCCCCCTCCCCACGTTGTGGAGAGGGGGAAAACGGCTCGAACGCGAAATGAGATGTTGGGTGAAATGCCGCCGCGCATGATCTATAATAGGGCGCATGATGTCATATCTTGTACCCAGGAAGGAGCACCCGGCGGCTTTCGTGTAACGCTGCCGCCCCGCGCTTTATGGACTTACAAACACTGCTCTCCGATCCGCCCCGGCTGCACATGGCCGCCGGTCAACAACTGACCAGTTTTATGATCAGCCAGGACATGCTCACGTTTCTGGATCAGCATATTCAACCGGGCTGGCACACGCTCGAAACGGGCGCAGGCACCAGCACGATCATGTTTGCGATGAAACGCGCCCACCATATCGCCATCGCGCCCGACGCCGGGCTAATGGACCGCATCCGGGCGTACTGCCAGGAACAGGACATTCCCACCGAGGACCTGACGCTGATGGTCAAGGGTTCCCAGGACGCGCTGCCGGGGTTGGACGTGGCTGACCTGGATTTGGTCTTGATCGACGGGCTGCACACCTTCCCGCTGCCGTTCATCGACTGGTACTACACCGCCGAGAAGCTCAAGATCGGCGGGCTGTTGATCGTGGACGATACCCATTTGTGGACCGGGCGCGTCTTGCAGGAATTTCTGGACGCCGAGTCCGCGTGGGAGTTGGTGACGCAGTTTGCGAGCAGCGTGGTATTTGCCAAGCGCGCCGCGAACGTTCACGCCGGGTGGTGGAAAGACCAGCCGTATGTGGTGGCGCATAATGATTCGGGCTATTTCAAGCGGTACTACGCGCGGGACCGGCGGGCCGAAGCGTTGGACCTGCTGCGGCGCGGTCAGTGGATCACGCTCGGCAAACGCGCCATACGTTATTTGTTTTCCCGGCGCTCGAACTCCTGATTAGATTATCGTAGGGAGCGTAGAAAAATTATGTCCCAAATTACGATCCGGCAGGCGATCCTGGCCGATGCGGTCAGCATCACACGCCTGCATAACGCCACCATTCACGAATGGACGCGCCAGGGTATTGACGGCGATCTGATTCCCGTGCCCTACGAGGATTTGACGCTGTTCGAGCGCTGGTTGGTGGGCGGTCCCTGGGCCAGCGTGGAAATGTGCGCCGTGCATCTGGCAAATTTGCTGCGCGGCACGGACGGAATCCCGCTGGTGGCCGAGATCGAGGGGCAGGTCGGCGCGGTGGCCGAAATTTTCATCGGGCGCGAACCGGAACCGTTCGGCCATCACATCAACGTCTCGACGCTGCTGGTTCATCCCAACTGCGTGGACGCGGGTCTGAGCAGCGCCCTGTTGACCTACACCCACCAGATCGCGCAGGCGATCCGCTGCAAGCGGGTCATAGTGGCGGACGGGGATTCCAACGCGGCGCTGCTGGAACATCACCACTACCAGCGCGCCCACTCCGGCCAGCGGATCACGTTTGGGGCGCAGGAAGGGCGTGTGTTTTATAAGGCGCAGGACCTCACCGCGTTTGATCCGGCCATGATCAGCGGGTGGCACATGCCGCTGGGCCGTTATCAGAACGCCCGTTACGCCTGGGACCAGATGCTGCCCGGTTTTTGGAACAGCGTGCCGGAGATCGTGGAGCCGGAGTCGGCGCGGCTGCACATCACCGTAACGGGCCAGGAAGCCTACGCGCTGATGCAGCAGGACCGCACCGATCCGGCGCGGGTGCAGGTATTTTGCTGGACGCGGCGACCCGTGAGCAGTCTGCTCATGCTGGTGCTGCGCGATTGGGCCGCCCGCCACGATTACAAGACCCTGGTTACGTTCGCCTGGGATGTGGTGGTCCCGGCATTGGAGATCGAGACACACCCCGACGGCTATACGCAGTATTTGTACGCGCGGGGTGTGTGATAGCTCGAACGGGTTCGGGGTCGTTTAGAACTGCACCCCCATCGGGCGCATATGATAGAATGCCTGACCGAGATAGGCGTCGTATTCGCTTTCGGCCATCCACCCCTCTACCCCAAAGGGACTCATCACTTTCCAGAACATCATGTCCCCATCACATTGATTCGGTCCTAGAATACGCATAACGTGTCCTGGCGCGTAGCGCACACTGTCGTACTGGAGGCCAGGCCCCTCGCGGAATCGCAGCGTCCGATCAGGCGGCACGCTCACAATTGCCAGGTCCCCCGGCTGCAACCGGGACGGGGGCGCAAGTGCGCTACAAGCGGACGCAGACGAGCCGCTATCCGAGGTTTGGATCATCGTTCCCGGTGATGACGTACTGAAAAGTGCGTCGCAGCTGGTGTAATGCCGGATATCGAACTTGATGGTCGCGGTATTGCGCGGCGTTGTGACCTCATGCCGTCCATGTCCCCACCCGTAGCGGGCATCAAGCATGAACGCCAGGTCCCCGATCAGATCATCCTGGGCCACTTTTTCGGTGAGCGCATTCGCCAACAGGTTCCACACCAAATCGGCAGCGATTAGCACCCCGGTTCCGGCCCCAACGATGCTCAGGCCCTTGCCAATCAGATAGGCGATGATAGTATCCGCACTGGCATTGATAACACTGCTACCTAAACCGCCATGATCGGTGTCCTTGATCATGATCCAGACGTAAACCGGTTCGTTACTGCTCAACTCGATAGCGGCATGGAAACGATCCAACGTCACAACAGCGCTAGGACCAATCGTCACCGGCTCGACGTGGTAGTTGAACTCACTGATGCTGTATCCATCCGTCAGCAGAACAACCACTTCGACCTCGTGCGTGTTGGACAAAATCCCTATCATTTCGGCGGTTCTCTTGTTGATCTCGACGCTGCGCAAACTGACCGTAACCAGTTCGTCGCAGACCTGCGGGACATCTTGCATACCAACCACCGTGTAGTCTATCGCATGTGAAGCCACATGCGAATCGGGGGTTGGTGTTTCTACGGGCGTATTATTGCCACACCCAACTATCGCCACCGCCAAAATGATGATGCACATTCCCACCCTTAGCATGTTGGCCTCCCTTTAGTATCTGCTGTGATACCTGCTAGTAAGTTGTACGTCAGCGGATTTCCGGTTGGCTGTGATGTAGGGATGTGGTGTAACCAACTCTCGAACGTATGCAGGTAATCTATAGTAACATGGGCACTTCTCCTTTTCTGTTATGTAAGATGTGGGCAGAGTAACCCCTTCCAGCATAAACGAAGATGTCCATAAACGTCAACGCCCCAAAGTCAGGGGGTGAACGGATCGAGAGATCGTTTTTTCTGCTTTACAACCCGCGCCAAGCCGTCTATACTTGGAAACAATACAGACAGGAACGGAAAAATCACCATGACGCAGCATTGCACCCACCATCATCACACCAGCATAGGAGACTGATCGGGCGGCCTGTTGCAGCGCGTGGTATACGAGCGTGGTCATCAGACGCCACGCTTTTTTTGTGCCTGTTGAGGGGATGGGACACAAACACAGGGTTATCA
>JAFGTJ010000078.1 GCA_016934195.1 Anaerolineae bacterium
AAGGCATTGAGTGCGGCGGCAAGCGCGTGTTTTACCTCAACATCGTTCACCGTCCCGGCGCGGTAGCGTGCCTTGAAATCTTCGACCTCGGTGCGGTTGGGGTTAAAAGCATCGTGGTAGACAAACACCGGGTTGCCTTCCACCGTGCCGGGGATATCGGCGCGGATACGGTTCGGATCGGTGTACATGCCGCGCACCTTGCGTTCAACCTCCTGCGGCGAATCGCTGAGGTAGATCGCATTGTCGAGGCTTTTACTCATCTTGGCCGCGCCATCCGTGCCCACCAGTGTCGGAACTTCGCCCATCTCGCCCTCCGGGATCGGGAACGTTTCGCCGTATAAGTAGTTGAAACGGCGGGCGATCTCGCGCGTTATTTCGACGTGGGCGATGTTGTCTTTACCGACCGGGACGTAATGCGCCCGCACGCACAGGATATCGGCGGCCTGCAAAACCGGGTAGCCCAGCAGCCCGTAAGACATTTCGGTGTTGGCATCGTGCGCCATGTCCTTGAGACTTGGCAGGCGTTCCAGGCGTGCTACGGTGACAAGGTGGTGCAGCAAGGTGTACAACTCGTGGACTTCGTGTACGCCTGATTGCAGGTAAAACGTCACCGCTGCCGGGTCAATGCCGGATGCAATGGCATCCAGCACCATCTGCCGGGCGTTGGTATCGATCTGCCGGATGTGCTCCGGCTGGTGTTTGGTGGTCAGCATGTGCAGATCGGCCACCAGGAAGAAGCTCTCATACTGGTGTTGGGCACGTACCCGGTTTTGCAGCGAGCCGACATAGTGCCCCAGGTGGAGCTTTCCTGTGGGCCGGTCGCCGGTTAACATGCGCGGCTTGTCGCTCATCGGATTCCCTCACAGAAAACTATACAAGCCCTGCTTCGGCGTTGGTCACGGCGACCGCAATCGCGCGCGCCTTGTTGACCGTTTCGTCGTATTCGCGGGCCGGATCGCTGTCGGCCACGATGCCCGCGCCGGACTGGAAATAAACCGTATCGTTGTGCATCACCATCGTGCGAATCGTGATGCAGGTGTCCATCGAACCATCAAAACTGAAGTACCCCACCGCGCCACCATACGGCCCGCGCCGCGTGCCTTCCAGTTCCTCGATGATCTCCATGGCGCGGACTTTCGGCGCGCCGCTGAGTGTGCCCGCCGGGAAGGTGGCGCGCAGCAGGTCGAAGGCGTTCATGCCGTCCCGGATGCGGCCCTGCACCTGGCTGACGATGTGCATGACGTGGGAATAGCGCTCGATGTACATCATGTCGGGGACGCACACCGTGCCGTACTCGCACACGCGACCCAGGTCGTTACGACCCAGGTCCACCAGCATGACGTGTTCGGCCCGTTCTTTTTCGTCGGCCAGCAGTTCGTCAGCCAGACGGTCATCTTCGGCGTCGGTGGTTCCACGCGGACGTGTCCCGGCGATGGGGCGGACGGTGGCCGTGCCGTCTTCCAGGCGGACCATCATTTCCGGCGAGGCACCGATCAGGGCCAGATCGTCACTGAAGCGCAGGAAAAACATGTACGGCGAGGGATTGAGCGCCCGCAGCGCGCGGTAGATGGTGAAGGGGTGCGCGTTGGTGCGGCGGCTGAAACGCTGCGATAACACGATCTGGAAGGCGTCCCCGGCGGCGATGTATTCCTTCGCGGCCAGAACTTGCTCCTCAAAATAGGGGCGAGTCATATTGGAGCGCAAATCATCGTCCAGCGGAACCGGCGGTTCGGCGTCCGGCAAATAGGGCAGCGGGCCACCCAGCGCGTCCACGATCTCGTCTACCCGGCGCACCGCGTCATCATAGGCCGCGTCGGGATCGCCGGTATTGTGCGCGTTCGCCAGGATAATCAGTTGGTGCTTGGCATGGTCGAAAATCACCAGCGCGTCCACCAGCATAAAGGCCGCGTCGGGCAGGTCCAGGTCATCGGAGGCGGTGGCGGGCAGGCGCTCGAAATAGCGCACGATGTCATAACTCAGATAGCCGACCATCCCGCCGACGAAACGCGGCAGACCGTCCAGCGCGACCGGCTGCACCCGCCCGAACTCGGTTTCGATGACGGTCAGGGGGTCCTCGCCAGGGGCGAGTTTACGGGTGGTGGTTTCGCCATGCAGTGTATGTGTGATGGTGTCGTGCTGCGCGGTGATAATGCCCTTCGGATTCACGCCGAGGAACGAATAACGCCCCACCTGCTCGCCGCCCTCGACGCTTTCCAGCAGGAAAGCCGGATCGCCGGTCTGGGCCAGCTTGAGGAAAACCGATACCGGCGTTTCGAGGTCGGCCAGCAGCGTCCGGTAGACGGGCACGAGATCGCCCTGGTCGAACAGGCTGCGGACTGTATCGCGGTCCGGTACGGTGGTGGTGCGGGTACGGATCAGAGTTGGTGAAAGGGCCACAAGTCGCTCTCCTGGGTGCTCTGCCAACGAAAAATCCCCCATCATCGTCAAGGACGAGACGAGGGGATCTCGCGGTGCCACCTTGATTAAGCGACCTGCTCCCTAGAAAACAAAAAATCTGCGGTGATCGCAGATGGGGGAGAAAGCCAGCTTCACTCATTGGGGTACGGATGCGGCGCGGTGTTGGTCATTCGGCGTCGTGTCGATACCCGTCACCCGATAACGGTGGGGATTCCGGTGCGGGCTACTGGTCAGCACGTTCGACCGCACAACTCCCTGGCCCATTCCACACCCGCGCTTGTATCACCTTCACAGCCTCTGGCGACTCTCTGAACACCGCTTGAGCGTATACTCTTCCAGATCAGCGTTTTTCGCATATGTGATTTGCTAGCATCAAAAATATCAGGGATGGGTCGGATTGTCAAGCACTTGACCGGGCCAGTTGGCGGTTTTTCACAAACGGGTCAGAATGGGACACAGATCAATGCAGATAAACGCGGTCAAAAAAATCTGTGTCTACCTGTGTTCATCTGCGTCCTATACATTAATCAGGAGACAATTCCCATGATCGTGATCATGGTTCCCAACGCCAGCACCCACGAAATATCCGACGTGATCACCCGTATTCGCGCAGCGGGGTACGACGTACACCTGTCCGAAGGCGGCGCGAGCACCATCATCGGCATTACCGGCGTCGGCAGCCCGCTCAACCGCGAACGGATCGGACAGATGGCGGGCGTACAGAGCGTGATGCCGGTCAGCCACCCGTACAAAGTCACCAGCCGCGCCTATCACCCGGATGATACACACATCCCCCTCGGCACAATCACGGTCGGCACGGCGGATTTGGCAATCATAGCGGGGCCGTGCTCGGTCGAGGGCCGCGAATCCATCATCGAGATCGCGCACGCTGTCCGCGAGGCAGGAGCCAATGCGCTGCGCGGGGGAGCCTTCAAACCGCGCACGTCGCCGTACAGTTTCCAGGGATTGGGTGAGGAAGGCTTGCGCTATCTGGCCGAAGCCCGCGAACAAACCGGACTCCCGGTCGTCACCGAAGTGATGGACTCGGCGATGGTTCCGGTGGTATGCGCTTACGCGGACGTGCTGCAAATCGGGGCGCGCAATATGCAAAACTACGCGCTGCTGCACGCCGTCGGGGAAAGCCAGCACCCGGTCCTGCTCAAACGCGGGATTAGCAGCACCATCGAAGAACTGCTGATGGCGGCTGAATACATCCTGAGTCACGGCAACCGGCGGGTGATGCTGTGTGAGCGTGGTATCCGCACCTACGAAACCGCCACCCGCAACACCTTCGACATCAACGCGATCCCGGTCCTCAAACAAACGTCGCACCTGCCCGTGATCGCCGATCCCAGTCACGGCACCGGCAAATGGGAATATGTCGAAAGCGTCTCGATGGCGGCAATTGCGGCGGGCGCGGATGGGTTGATCCTGGAAGTTCACCAGGACCCGGAGCACGCCGCCTCGGATGGGCGGCAGTCGCTCAAACCGGAACGTTTCGCCGCATTAGTGACGAAGCTCCGGCAGTTGGCCCCGGTAGTGGACCGGCGGCTGATTTTTCAGCCGCCGGGATAGTGTGAGGTGTGAGAGATAAACGCCGCGCGTGGGGCACTACGGCGCTGCTTCCTCGACCACCGGCAGAGTGGATAGATCGCCGTTGACTGCCAGCAGGAAATCGGCCACCCAGCCGATCATGCGCGCATTCTGGACCTGAATCCAATCCCCGGCCTCATTGCGCCCGGTTGCCACCAGCATCGTATTGGGCGCATACACGGCAACCACGCCGCTTTCAGTGCTGGGAGCGGTACGCACATTGATACGCTGGTCCCCTGCGACCCGCACCAACAATCCCTCGCCGGTCGAGAAATCCGGGCCGAAATCCAGATCGTCGGGCGCGCGTTCGACCACTGTCTGGATGGCAAGCGCGCGTTCCACGCAGTCGAGCGCCGCGCCAGAGGACTCCGAACTCAGCAGACATAACGCCGTACCGCCCGCGCTGACGCCGAGCGTCCGCAGCGGAACCCGCATTTCGATCACCGCGCCGGTCTGGAACTGGGCGTCCGGCGTGCTGAGTATTTCCCCGTTACGGCTGACTGTCACCTGATCGCCTGCCCCGACAACGGTCGTATCGGCCACTGTGTCGAAGTCCGTATCGAATTCCAGGCGCAGTTGCACGGAATCAGCCGGGGGGGTCTGCGTTTCGACCAGGACATACAGAAAATCGTCGTTCTGGAACAAAACCGCCTGCTGGATGTCGTAATCGGTACTGGCTGCATCACCCACCGTATCCTGCACAACGGGCATATACTGGTAGGCGTCCCAATCTTCGACCGCGCCGTCGATCAGCAGCCAGGTTACGTTGGACGGTAGATCGGGCCACTCGGATTCCGGCAAGCCCATCAACCAGGCCGCCAGTCGTTGGGCAAAAATCCAGTCCCCCAGGTGCAGCGCGTCATCCGTGCCCCCGATATAGGCCAGACCATAGCCATTTTGCACAATCTCCGAGTCGTTGAGCATGGCGATCCGCGACCCGGTGGCGGTGTTTTCGGCCAGGGCCGCCACATTGATCCAGCCATCATCGTCTTTCCCTGGCGTGAATTCGACCGGAACCGGTGGATCATCACTGAAAAACACGCGCCCGGTTTCACCAAACGCGGTCGGGCTGTACAGCAGCGGGATCGCGTAACTGTCCAACCCAAACGGCTCGACGCGCATGGGTCGCGCGCCCCAGATTTGCACCGCCAGATTATGGGTGTGCAGCGGGGCCAGAATCGGGTGATCGTTGTTTTCAGGAATAACGCGCGAGAACGTCGATCCGATATCCAGGATGGCATCGCGGGTAAAGCCCGGTTCGGCCACCAGCGCTTCTTGTACACTGATGCCGTAATCGTTGTTGAACAGCGCGAACATCCCACCACTCGCCGCGTCGCTGTTCACGCCATTTTGATAGTTGGGATCGGTGGCGAACAGAACGTGCCCGCCGCGCTGGATATGCAGCCACAGGTGAACAATGTCAATCATTGGCAGCCGGATACGCGGGTGTACCAGGACCACAACCTGCACCGCTTCGGGTACGGGGTCTAGCAGCGAGATATTGAGTGTGTTCGCGCCCTGGTCGCGGAATATTTGCACCAGTTTTGTAATCCCGTCATCCCTGGGATCGTTGGTCGCAGCCGTCCGAATCCGGGAATCGAATACAAACGCTACGACAGGTCGCTCTGGCGATTGGGCACGTCCCGGTACGACCACCGCTGCCAGCAGCGTCAGCAGTACCCCAAGCGCCACGAGCCGCAAACGGCGTGGTGGCTTTGTCATCATGTCAGGACCCGTCACCCTCGGCAGCAGGCGCTTCTTCGGTTTCAGGAGCCGCTTCTTCGTCCGCGCTGACCGGAGCCGCCGGGTTGAAGTTGTCAAAATCAAATTCGATGGGATCGATTTCCAACAGCCACGACACCGCATTCAGCACAAACTGGACATTGTTGGGATACAGGAAATTCGGACTGTTGGGCGGGGATGTCTGAAAGCCCCAGCCGTTCGTTACAAAATCCCGATCCCCAATCAGGACCACCCGCATTCCACCATCAGGTAGCGCAGAGGCCGCCGCGACCGGGTATCTGCCGCGTGCGGTGTCTTTGTCTTCCAGGTATTCGGAAAATCCATCAGTCAGATAACGGTTATAGTCCGATTCGCCGTACTGTTCGCTGCCGCCAAAAGCCAGCGCCGTCACTTCGGCCACCTGGATCGACGCATCGACTTCCAGCGGACGCGCGGTGAAAAATGCCAGTTCACCGGTCAGGCCGCTGGTGATCGGATGATTGGCATCCAGGTCAGAAGTCACGAAATCGGTGATCAGGATGGGCGCTTCCACGTCACGCTCGACATCCGTTTTTTCGCCAGTTTCTTCGTTCGTCACCTGCTCTGTAATCGTGATTGTGCGCAGTTCGCCTTCTTCCACCAGCGTGTAATTTTGCCCCTGAATGCTGAGATCAGCCCAGGTGAGCTGGAACAGGCCATCATTGGCGCGAAAGGCCCTGACACGGGCATACTGTGGTTCGGCCAACAGCAGAAGGCGTCCACCGTTGTCAAGATACGTCCACAAACGCGCGGTTTGCTGCGCGCCGAGATCGTCCAGCGGGCCAACGATCACGATCAGGTCCGCGTCCTCCGGGATGTTTTTACGCCATTCCAGCGTGTAAAAATCCGCACCCAATCGCTGCAACAGGCCCGCTAACCGCGACGCGCCATCATTGGTCCGGTCGAACCGACTGGCAGCGTTCCCGTCTTCGGAGAAATAAATCTTGTAACCAGCCAGGGGACGCTCGGTAGACTGGGCCAACAGGGTGCCGCTCGCTGAGACGATCAATACCACAGCGAGGAGCAAAGCTACAAAAGTCATCAATTTATGTCGCATGAAGATTTTCCCCTTCTCTGGAAAACGATAGCTGGCAGTGTGAACAATCGACGTTGACAATCGTGGACCTTCACTCATTATAGTGTAACGTTGTTGCGGCGCATGGCAAAAAAATGTAAAAACTTGTGACACAACCGGCAAGATCATTCAAAACAGGTGCGCGGTGATGATTTGTGTGCCCGGCCCCGGTTGGTTGGTGATCACGTCCTGCACACCGGACAAAACGCTCAATTCCGCCGTCAGCGTACCGGCGTCCGCGCCCTGGCAGAGTACGTGGACATTGGCCCCGGCGTCGATGGTGAAATAGGCTTCTGTGCCCGCCGCGCGCTTCTCGCGCACCGCCTGCATAATACCGACCGTCGCGGGCGACCAGTAGAGCAGACTGGGCCGCGAGGTCATGGCGACGGCGTGCATTCGGATCGCTTCCTGTTCGGTTTCCTCCCCAAACATGGTGAAATCGCGCCGCAGGATCGCGGCGCGGATTACGGGCAGCGCCCGTTCCGCCTCAGCCAATCGCGCCGTCGCAAACGGGCTGGTGTGGACCAACTGGTTGCCCTGGCTGGACCCAACGGCTTTATGCCCCGTCTGCACGATTACCACCAGATCGCAGATATCCCAGTGATCGGGTGGTACGATCTGCTCGGCATACGAGTTCGCGCTGGTTTTAGCTGTGTGCCACTCCACGAAGCCCGCCGGGATCGACCGGCTGGCCGATCCCGATCCCAACCGGGCCAGGATACTGAGATCGCGTTCGGACACCCTGAGTCCTGCCGCCGCGCAGCCCGCCACCGTCAGCGCGGCGAACGCTGACGCCGAGGACGCGATCCCCGCGCCCATCGGGAACGAGTTCCGCGATACCACCCGCGCCCGCGTGCTGATATCCGCCCGCGCCCGGATGCGGTCCAGGTGGGTCGAGACGCGGCGCGCGGCCTGTTCGGTGGTTTCCGCACCTTCAATTGTAACCTGATCGGTTTCCAGCGCCGGATCAAAGGCGACGGTCGTGGCGGTCGTCGCGTGATCGAGATTCATCGAGATCGACGAGTTCAGCGGCAGCCGCAGATCGTCGTCCCGGCGTCCCCAATACTTGATAAAGGCGATATTGGCGCAGCTTTGCGCGGTCGCTCTGGTCATGATTCCTCCGATTCCTCGCGCGCGCCCGGCGCGTGGGGCGTGATGGACACAATCTCGCCGCCGGACGCTTCCAGCGCGGCGGTGATGGCGGTCCGACGGTCATCGGGGGCCAGCACGATGATGCAGTCGCCACCGCCCGCCCCGCTGAGCTTGGCTCCATATGCGCCTGCCGCCCGCGCCGGGAAGATCAGGCGGACCGTTTCCAGCGTATCCACGCCGAGCGCGTGGGCCAGCCCGTGCTGTATGTCCATCAGTTGGCCCAGACGCGGCCAGTCGGCGTCTTCCAGCGCGATCCGGCCATCCAGCGCGATCTGCGCCATCACGTCGAAAATGCCGGTCATGGCGGCGGGCCAGTTCGCCAGCCGGTCGCCCACGCGCCGCACGTAGGTCGGCGTATCGGCCTTGACGCCGGTATAGGCCACGATCAGCGGCAGGTCCGGTGTATCCAATGGTTCGATCCGGCGCGGGTCGCGGCGCGGTTCGCCATTGTCATAAAACAGGGTGCCGCCGTAAATGGCCGCCGCGAGATCGAAGCCGGAGCCGGTTTGCTGCACGCGGCGGATCGCGTCCAGGCCCAGGTCAAACAGCGCGCGCGAGTCCAGGTTTACCGCGCACAGCCGCGCCAATCCGAACAGGACGCAGGCCACCGTCGCCGACGAACTGCCCAATCCGAGTTGGCTGGAAAAATCGCTGCGGGTGGCGATCTGCACGCCGCGCGACAGGCCGAAACGGTCCCGCCAGACGGCTAACGCGCTCTCGATAAAACGGGTGCCGCGTGCCAACGCCCGCTCGCCCGCGAAAGCGTCCGCGATCCGGCCCTGAACGTGTTCGACGCACACGTCCGGCGCGTGGATGCTGAAATCGGCGGAATTGGTTAGAGTTAGCCTCATGGTTAACCGGGAATCCACTGCCGTCACGAGGCAGGGCCGCCCGTGTACAACGGCGTGTTCGCCCAATAACATCAGCTTCCCCGGCGCGGATACGGTGAGAGTCGGTCCGGTCAATACAATCCCTCCATTCCCATCAGGAAGTGTAGATCGGTTGCCCGGTCGGATGCAAACAGCGCTGTGCGTGCGATTCTCCGCTCAGACAAGCAGCGATCAACCATCATCTGAATTTTAACCGAATTAGATACACAATCCGTGCAAACAACCGTCAAGCCGCGTACAATGGAGAAACTCGTAAGACACATTCGAGAAAGGATTCTCCATGTCGTCTGACATGTCTGATAAATCTGACAAACCGTCTGGCACCTCGTTTAATACCATCTTCGGACCGATCATCATGGCGATTGATGCCGAACTCCGCGCCGTGCGCCAGGAACACGCCGAAATCGCTCCGATTTTCTGGCAGGTGATCGATTACCAGTTCGGCTGGGACCTGGGACCGGATCAGGCCGAACTCGCGGCGAAGGCCGCCGGGAAAAAGGCCCGCCCGCTGCTGATGGCGCTGGTCGCCAAAGCCGTTTCTGGAGACTATCAGCATGTGCTGCCAGCGGGCGCGTCGTTGGAACTGCTGCACAACTTTACCCTGATTCACGACGACGTGATGGACAAGTCGCTGGAACGCCGCCACCGTCCGGCGGTCTGGACGAAGTGGGGGGCGTACCAGGCTATTAACTGCGGCGATGGCATCTACGCGCTGTCAAACATAGCCATGACGCGCCTGCTGGAACGCGGCACCCCGGCGGAAAAGGTCGTGCGGGCAGCGCGAACCATGTCGCAGGCGTGCCTGTGGACTGCCGAAGGCCAGATTCTCGACATGGATTTCGAGACGCGCGAAACTGTCACAACGGCGGATTATATCACCATGATCTCGCACAAAACCGGCACGCTGATCGAAGCGGCAGCGCACATCGGCGCGCTGCTCAGCACCGACGACGCAACCGTGATCGACGCTTACG
This sequence comes from Anaerolineae bacterium, assembly GCA_016934195.1. GTDB lineage: Bacteria > Chloroflexota > Anaerolineae > Aggregatilineales > Aggregatilineaceae > JAFGTJ01. The sequence goes on from JAFGTJ010000078.1 coordinate 9,864, forward strand.
CCCAGTTCGCGCGCAATCTGGGGATCGCCTTCCAGGTGCGGGATGATTTTCTGGGCGCGTGGGGAGACGAAACGCGGACCGGCAAATCGGCCACCACCGATATCCGCGAGAAAAAGAAGGCGTTCCCGATCCTGGCGGCGTTTGAAAAGGCTACAGAAGCGGACCGGGCTGCGCTGCGCCACATTTACGCGCAGGACACGCTGGCCGACAGCGATATCCAGACCGTGCTGGCGATCATGGCACGCACCGGAGCCGCCGCCCAGACCGACACCATCGCCAAACAGTATTATGACGCGGCGCTGGCGCACCTGGACCGTACCGGCATTCAAAACGACACGCAGACGTTGATCCGCGAGTTTGCCGCGTTTCTGATCCGCCGGGCGTATTGAATGAGCGGTCAGCGATCAGTAAATTAGAATTAAGGGGATTGTGCGGAGTTTCCCCATAAGTATCAACGCATCCGGCAGGGATAATTCATGAATTGTCCCTGCCGGATGTGTGCCATATACCCCTGAAAGATTGATTCTCTACCGGTCCTCGATTGATATGCTTTATCTCCCTGTTTAGTTTATTGACAAATCTTTGACAATTTGCATGTAGTTTAAATTGCGTTTTAATTGACCAATAGTTGTATCTTAATGTATTGTTTATTGTATCGCTCTGTATTATCCAGACATCCAGATATCTAGATGAGGAGTTACTCATGAAACGCAATCTGTTCGTAGCTGTTCTTATCACCGCAGCGCTGGTCCTGATCGGCTCGCAGGTTTTGCCGCTCAAGGCCGCAAACGTTTTCAGCTTCTCGTATAATCCCTCCTCCCAGGCGCATTCAACCAGTTGGGAACCGACTCAGAATGATGGCGACGGCTACGACTGGATTTGTGTCGTCTGTTACGACTCCGCTGGCGACCCCACCGATGTGGATACCAGTTACGCTGTTCCCGGATCGGGAACCCGCACCTACGCAACCCAGTGTGACTCGATGCTGAGCAGCAACATATCGGTCAGCGCCGCATCCGGCGACCCCAGTTCCCCGCGTCCGACCACCGACGACAACAACGCCCTTAACGTGAACTGGTGCGTGACCGCCGCGTCCGACCCCGACACCGATGGTGACGGCGTGCCGGACAGCTCCGATATTTGCCCCGGCTATGATGACCACCAGGACACCGACGGAGACGGCACTCCCGATGGCTGCGACAACTTCGACAACCGGGACAGCGACGGCGACGGCGTGCCGAACGGCTCGGATGTATGCTCCGGTTTTGATGACCACAACGATGCAGACAACGACAGCATCCCCGACGGCTGTGACCCCGATGATGACAACGACGGCGTAGACGACACGGTTGACCAGTGTCACGGCTCCGATGACAATGTGGATGTTGACGGTGACGGTACGCCGGATGGCTGCGACGCCGACGACGACGGTGACGGCGTAGACGATGTGGATGACCAGTGCCCCGGCGGCGACGACCGGTTTGACGCGGACAGCGATGGCACGCCCGATGACTGTGACGCCGACGACGACAACGACGGCGTAGACGATACCGGCGACCAGTGCCAGGGTGCTGACGATGGGCGCGATATGGACGGCGACGGCATTCCCAACGGCTGCGACGGCTACGATAACCGCGATGTGGACGAAGACGGTGTGCCCGACTCTGAAGACATCTGCCCCGACGGTGACGACAACGTGGATAACGACGGCGACGACATTCCCAACGCCTGTGACGAGACGCCCTTTCCTCCCGGCCCCGATATGGTCCCGATCCCGGACTGGGCCGTCGTGGGCACCTTCACCGCTGACACCGTGCTGCACTTCGCCCCGATGCCAGGCGCGCTCAGCGACTTCTCGATGACGGTTGGGCAGACACTCTGGGTCTTCGGCATGGACGACAGCGGCACCTACTACCAGGTTCTGCTCAGCGGCCTCATGTACTGGGTCCCCGTGAACCAGATGTACGTCACCTATGACTGGGTATGGAACGGCGAAGCGCTGCCGACCACCATCGTACACTAGACAGTCACACCCTTCACAACGCACAATGCCCCGGATACGCTCCGGGGCATTTTTTTGCGTATAGTGTGTGGCGTTCCCGCTACGTGCTAAAAACTTAACCGCCTGTCAGCGACCCGGCCAACTGGCGAAACTGCCGCTTGTAATCGTCGCCCCGGAAGTCAAAGCGCGGCTTGCGGCGCAGCACGTCCGGCACGTCGGCATCTTGCAGCAGCGCCACAAAGACCGGCTTGTTGGTGGTCAGGAAAAAGTTCAGCGCTTCCTGCACGTTGGTAGCTTTGATACCGAGCGGCGTCAGGATCACCACCATATTTTTGCATTCGGTCAGCGCCGGGTGGATGCCGGTCGCCCACTGCGGATCGCGCACATGGTCCTCAGCCATCCAGGTCTGAATCCCGATGCGCTTCAGGTCCTCGGCCAGAATCTCGGCAAACTCGCCATCCTGCACGCCAAAATTCAGGTATGTGACCGTCGCCGGGATTTTCAGCCCGCCCCGGCCCGGTTCGATTATCTGGACGGGTTCGGGGCGTGTCAGGCGGTTGTGCGCCGGGGTTTTACCCATCAGAAACATCGTCGTGCCGCAGATCGAACACGTCCCGCGTGTGCCGGGCGCGCCGCGCCGGGTCCAGATCGGAGTCGGGTTGTCCATTACGGTTTTTTCGCGGCAGGACATGCAGTAGGCTTCTACTTCGTCCGCCTCGTCGAAGTCGTGATCTAATTCGTCGTCGTACAGTTCGTCATTGCTCATAGTATTTTGAACCCTGTTGTGCGCTGCCGGTCATTTTTCACTACCGATAGCTTAGCATATTAACACGGACTTGGTACAATCGACAGGCAGATCACATTTTGGGCCATAGCTGCGACGTAGCGCAGTTTTTGCGTATCTGGAACTTTAGGAAGGAATCTCATGACTGAACTTCAAGACAAGTGTATCAATACGATTCGTATGCTTGCGGTAGACGCCATCCAGAAGGCCGATTCCGGGCATCCCGGCCTGCCGATGGGCGCGGCTCCGATGGCTTACGTGCTGTGGACCCGTTTCCTGAAACACAATCCCCAGGACCCGCAATGGATCAACCGGGACCGTTTCGTGCTGTCCGCCGGACATGGCTCGATGCTGCTGTACGCGCTGCTCTACCTGACCGGCTACGACCTGCCGCTGGACCAGCTCAAACTGTTCCGTCAGTGGGACAGCCTGACGCCCGGCCATCCTGAATATGGCCTGACCCCCGGTGTCGAAGCCACCACCGGACCGCTCGGTCAGGGATTCGCCAACGGCGTCGGGATGGCACTGGCCGAAGCGCACCTGAGCGCGACGTTCAACACCGCCGATCACGCCATCATGGATCACTACACCTACGCGATTGTCAGCGACGGCGACCTGATGGAAGGCATCTCGGCGGAAGCGGCATCCCTGGCCGGACACCTGAAACTGAGCAAGCTGATCTACCTGTACGACGATAACAATATCTCGCTGGACGGCAGTACGGCGATGTCCTTCACCGAGGACGTGACGAAACGCTTTGAGTCCTACGGCTGGCAGGTGCTGATGGTCGAGGACGGCAACGATCTGGACGCCATCGAAGCCGCGATCAATGCGGCCCAGGCCGATACCGAACGGCCCTCGCTGATCCGCGTCAAAACCATTATCGGCTACGGCAGTCCCAACAAGGGCGGCACGTCCAAATCGCACGGCTCGCCGCTCGGTGCGGACGAAGTGAAAGCCACCAAAGAAAACCTCGGCTGGCCGCTGGAACCGGAATTTCTGGTGCCGGACGACGTGCTCGCCTTTTTCCGCCAGGAAGTGGACAAGGGCGCGGCGGCGCAAGCTGACTGGCAGGCCGTGTTCGACGCCTGGGCCGCTGCCAATCCCGATCAAGCCGCTACCTGGGGATCGCTGGTTGCCAACGACCTGCCCGACGGGTGGGACGCGGCGCTGCCGGTCTTCACCGAGCCGGTTGCCACGCGCAGCGCATCCAGCCAGGCGCTTAATGCGGTGGCCGACAAGCTGCCGGGTTTGGTTGGTGGCGCGGCGGACCTGGACTCCTCGACCAAGACCTATCTCAAGCTGTCGGGCGATTTTCAGGCGGACCAGTATACCAACCGCAACCTGCGTTTTGGCGTCCGCGAACACGCGATGGGCGCGATTGCTAACGGCATGGCCGTACATGGCGGCCTGATCCCCTATACGGCGACCTTCCTGGTATTCGCGGACTACATGCGCGCGCCGATCCGGTTGGCCGGGCTGAGCCACTACCCGACGATATTCGTTTTCACGCACGACAGCGTAGGCGTGGGCGAAGATGGCCCGACGCACCAGCCGGTCGAACAGGTCATGTCGATGCGCTTGATCCCGAACGTGGACGTGATCCGGCCCGCCGACGGTAACGAAACCGCCGCCGCGTGGCGCTGCGCGATAACCAGCCGGGATCGCGCGACTGTGTTGGCCTTCACGCGGCAGAATTTGCCCGCGCTGGCCGCATCCCCGCAGCTCGTGGAAGGCGTGGAGCGCGGCGCGTATGTGTTGGCCGATGCGCCGGACGGTAAGATCGACGTGATCCTGATCGCCACCGGCTCCGAGGTTCACATGGCATTAGACACGCAAAAACTGCTGGCCGATCAGGGCATCGGGGCGCGCGTGGTCAGTATGCCGTGCTGGGAACGCTTCGAGCGCCAATCCCAGGACTACCGCGACAGCGTGCTGCCGCCCACCATCACCGCGCGCGTTTCCATCGAAGCGGGCGTGACCACCGGCTGGCATAAGTGGGTCGGTCTGGCGGGCGATACGATTGGCATTGACCGCTTTGGGGCCTCCGCGCCGTACAAGACCATTTACGAGCACTTCGGCCTGACGCCGAAAGCCATCGCGGAGCGCGCGGCGGCGCTGGTGAAATAAGCGCCACATCGATTTCAGAGGCAGAGCGTAGGGTATACGCCCCATAGCAGGTCAGCGCAAGGCCAGCCGAAACGGTTGGCCTTGTGTTATGGTTGAGGTAGAACACCGTCGATTGTTTCCGGTGCGTCAAGTATGCTACACTGCCACACAAGGATATCGCATGGTCGATGTTGTTGGCGAAACAAAAAACGGGACGCAGATTGACGCAGATAAACACAGATTGAAAAACTAAAAATCGGCGTGTATCTGTGTTTATCTGTGTTCCAAAACAGTTCGCCTACAGCGTGATGGACGAGGAACACTATGGAAGTGGACGTAGTCGGTACACTGCGCGCGGCATTCCCGGACCTGGAAAACGACGCGCTGGAAAAACTGTCGGGATTGGTACGCTGCACAACCTACCCGCCCGATACGCTGATCTGCAAAGAGGGCGCGTATGAGTACGTGTTTTACCTGATCGTGCGCGGCACGGTCGCCATTACCAAGCATTTCGACAGTCAGAACGAGCGCGTGCTGCGGCACAGCACGGCGGGCGATTTCTTTGGCGAAATGGCGCTGATCCAGGATGAGCCGCGCTCGGCCAACGTGCGCACCATCGATGATACAACCGTGCTGGAATTCGACCGGGAAGTGTTTGAGCACCTGATGGCGTCCAGCCCGAATCTCGCGTGGCGCATGGTGCGGACCACGTTCGACCGGCTGCGCTCCAATGACCAGGCCGCGCTGTCCGACCTGCGCGACGCGCTGCAAACGCTCCAACGCCTGGATCGCGCCAAGCTGGATTTCATCGAGATCGCTGCGCACGAACTGCGCACCCCGCTCACCGTGATCCAGGGCTACGCGGACGTGCTGCGCAGCGATACCCGCATCCAGGCCGATTCCAATCTGCGGACGGTGATCGACGGCGTGGTTAACGGGACCGCGCGCCTGCACGATGTCATGAACCGGATGCTTGATATTTCCAAAATTGATACCGAAACGCTGCAAGTCTCGCGGGTGCCGGTGCTGCTGCAAAGCGTGTTTACCGAACTCAAGCACGATTTTCAGGACGCGCTGGCGGAGCGCAACCTGACGCTGCTCATCAAGCAGATCGGCGAGATTCCATTTATGGAAGCCGATCCGAATCTGGTATACAAAATCTTCTACCACCTGCTGATCAACGCGATCAAGTACACACCGGACGGCGGCACCATCACGATCACATGCTGGGTCACGGAGGTCGAAGGAATGGGGCGCGCGGTCGCCGTCGTGGTGGAAGACACCGGCATCGGGATCGATCAACGGCACCAAAAAGCCATCTTCGAGAAGTTCTACCAGATCGGTGAGGTCGCGCTGCATTCCTCCGGCAAAACGTCGTTCAAAGGCGGCGGGCCGGGCCTGGGATTGGCGCTGGTCAAGGGTGCGGTCGAGGCGCACGGCGGTATGGTGTGGGTCGAAAGCCGGGGATGCGACGAGGAAACGCTGCCGGGCAGCGCCTTTAAGGTCCTGCTGCCGCTGCGCATTCCTGATAATATGAGTGGGGAATCATAGCCAGAATAGCCAAAGGGGTCAGGGCATGTCACCTCAATCACAACAGTTATTGGCCGCCGAGATCGCCCAGTTGAAGGACGAAAACCGTCACCTGCGCGATCAGATTCACCGCTACGGCGAGTTTATGGCCGCGCTGCTTGAGCTGGATCAGGCCGTTTCCAGCGTGCGCCGCAACGATGAACTGCTGCGCCTGCTCAAGCGGATTCTGACCGACACGCTGGCGATGGTCGATTCGCGGGATGGCACGCTGGCGCTGCTGGACGACGAAACCGCCGAACTGGTGTTCATGATCGTGATCGGGGAAGCTGCGCCCACGCTCCGGGGATTCCGAATGCCATCCAATGAAGGGATCATGGGGTGGGTCGTCGCGCACCAGGAACCCACCCGCATCGAGAACGCCCGGTCGGATGACCGTTTTTCGCTGCGCGCCGACCAGACCACCGGCTTTGTGACGCGCTCGATCCTGGCCGCGCCGCTGATCGGGGATGATCGCGTGCTGGGCGTGGTCGAAATGATCAACAAGCGGGGCGACGAACCCTTTGACGACCTGGATCAGGCGCTGGTGTCGATCTTCTGCCGGTTCGCGGGGCAGGCGCTCAGCGGATTGGACCGCGCCCTGCCGTTTGGTGAATAATGCGTTGGAGGGGCGCTCGCTCGCTGCTGCGCCCCCATCATTATCACGGAGACGATTCCCCGTCCAATATTTCCACGCGCCACAGGACGCTCAGGAACACCGGAACAGCCGCCTCAAAGGTCTCCTGATCCGGCGCGGTCAATGACCACACGGCCACCGACCCGGATTCCCCGGCGGACTCAAACACTTCCTGGTCCAGCGCAAAAATATAGTAACCGTGCCTTCCGCTGCTGTCGATGACCGTAAAGCCGCTGCCCGTTTGCCCCACAACCGAAAACGTGCCGTCTATTTGAGCGCTGTCCAGATCGACGGCGGCTCCTTGAAATGACTCGATCAACGCCGCCATTTTTGTCTGGTCTAAAGCATGGATGGGATCGGTCCGAAACACGGCCATCACCGCGCCGTTGGGCGCAGCCTGGGAATCGACGTCTGCGGCCTGCTGGTAGAATCCCAGGACCGTTCCTGCGTCGCGCGCGGAGATCGCGGGCGTCCAGCCGTCGGGATAGGCAATGGCGGCATTGAGATCGGGAAATTCGTAAGGCGCAGTGGCAAAGACGATATCGTCAAAGACCAGGGGCCGCACGGTGGCGAGCAACTGCTGCCAGGAATAAGCTTCGTCAGGCGTGACGGTTTCGCCCGGTACGTCCAACGTGCAGGCAATGAGCAAACCACCAGCTTCCCAGAACGTGAACAGGGCTTGTCCGCCGTCCCCGGTTCCGGTTACTGTAACCGCCGGGCGAATATTTACAGCGCGGTCGGCGGTGATATCGCGTTCGGGGTCCGCGATGATCATACCGGAGCGCTCTAAAATCTCGGAGGGGTTCGTGATCCCGATCTGGAACGTGGACAGGCTGATCACGTAGCCCGCGCCCGCCGTCTCCGGTTCGGAAACCAGCAGGGAAACGGTCCCGGCGGTGGTATCGTCTGTGGTCTGTTCGACCGTCCAACCGCGAGGGACATTAAGCCGGACGTTCAATACTTCAATATCTACAACCTGCGCGAGAGTCCACAATAATACCGGGTCATCTTGCGCGAAAATTGGAGTAGGCAGCACAACGGACAGGATCAGAAAACATAAAAACACACCGGATAACAATCGTTTCATTAAATTTTTTCTCCTCACCCTGCCTATAGTGCGCCTTCCTGAGCCAGAATGTCGCGCAAATGCTCGCGGCGGGCGGTCCCGGCCAGCGTTTCCAGGCGGCGCACACCCAGCGGATCGATCTCCTCGCGCAGCAAACGGACCTCTTCGGTGGTGGGCGGCGGCGTTTCGTGTACGTCCGGCGCGATCTCCAACTCAAAGCCGGTCTTGGCCCGGATGCGCTGGATGTCCACGCCCCGGTGGTAGCTGGTCAGCCGCATAAGCCCGTTAGCCCAATTGAACTGGCCCAGGTCGGTGATCAGGTAGCGCGGCCCGGCTCCCCGCTGGCGGTCGGGATGGTGGCCCAGTCCGCTCAGGTAATCCAGTTCCTTGACAAACACCGCCCGCGAATGGCGCGGCACGTACAGGTACATGTGGGTCGATTGGACCGAGACGTCGGGAATGCCACCCACACCGGGCAGTCGCAAGCGCGGGCGCTCGTAATTTTTGCCGATGGCGATATTGTTGAAATTTCCCTGGGAATCCACCTGGGCGGGGCGGAAAAATTCGATGGGCGAGTAGGTGGGCAGCCAGTCCGCCGCCAGCGCGATAAAGCTGGTATTCGCCAATGCTTTACCGAGCCACAATTCCTCAATGCGGACCAGACCGAGTGGTGCCCAGTCCTGCGCGATGCCCTGCCCGATGGCCGAGGCGTAAAAAATGTTCGGGGCGTGGGTACACTGCGCCAGGATGTAGGCCGCGGCGACAAGCGGCGTGGCAAGTCCCTGGGCCAGCAGGTCGCCGTCCCGGACCTGCCGCGCAATACATACCGCGATTAGCTCGTCAATGGTGTAGTCAACGGCTGTCGAGTCGGCGGCAGGTTCGGGAATAGATGGCATAAGGGGTCAGTCCCGGCGATTGT
>JAFGTJ010000079.1 GCA_016934195.1 Anaerolineae bacterium
GGACGATCTGCGCCGCGCGCTGGAAATAGAAATAACGGAGCCGATCAAGTAACCTGATGGATAAAAAACTCCCGGTAACGGTCCTGTCCGGCTTTTTGGGCGCGGGCAAAACAACCATGCTGAACCACATTTTGCAGAATCGTGAAGGGCTGCGCGTGGCCGTGATCGTCAACGATATGAGCGAAGTCAACGTCGATGCGCAGTTGGTGCGCGGCGGCAAGACCGCGCTCAGCCGCCTGAATGATCGGGTGGTCGAGATGACCAACGGCTGTATCTGCTGCACGCTGCGCCAGGATTTGCTGGCCGAGATTGCGCGGCTGGCGCGTGAAGGCCGCTTCGATTACCTGCTGATCGAGACGACCGGAATCGCGGAGCCGCTGCCGGTGGCGCTGACCTTCATGCTGCCGGACGACATGGGCCGTACCCTGGACGAGATCGCGCGTCTGGATACGACCGTTACCGTCGTGGACTCGGCCCAATGGCTGCGCGATTACCAGTCCCACCAGGAATTAGGCGACCGGAACATGGTCGACGGCGACGACGCCGAACGCTCGATTGCCGATCTGCTGGTCGAGCAGGTGGAATTCGCGGACGTGATCGTGCTGAACAAAACCGATCTCGCCAGCGCGGACGACCTGGCCCGGTTGGACAGTTTCCTGCGGCGGCTGAATCCCAACGCCCGCCTGATTCGCGCCGAACAGGGGCGGGTCCCGCTCGATCAGGTGCTGAATACCGGCCTGTTCAATTTCGAGAATACCGCTTCGATCTCGCAGTGGTTGGACGATGCGGGCACGGATCAGGGCGGCGAGCATGATCACCACGATCACCACCCCGATCACACGCACGACGGCGATCAGGATCACGATCACCATCACGATCACCATCACGCTGACGCCTACGGGATCGGGAGTTTCGTATTCCGGGCGCGGCGACCGTTCCATTCGGTGCGGCTGGCGGATTTTATGGAAAGCGACCTGATGGACGCGGTGCTGCGCTCGAAGGGCCATGTCTGGCTTGCCACGCGCGCGCAGGATGCTATCTTGTGGTCCCAGGCCGGGGATACGCTGATGTTCGACCTGATCGGGACGTGGTGGGCCGATACACCGCGCGACGAATGGCCCGACGATCCGGCAGAACGCGCCCAGATCGACGCCACATGGAACGCGGATACCGGCGACCGGCGGCAGGAGTTGGTCTTCATCGGGCAACACATGGACGAATCCGCGATTCGTGCCGCGCTGAACGTCTGCCTGCTGACGGACGCGGAACACGCGCCCGGTCCGGCGGGGTGGGCGACCTTCGAGGACCCGTTCCCGGCGTGGGATGATGATCTGGATGACGATTCACCGGATGATGGCGATCTGGCAGGCGGACCGGGATTGATCATTCTGCCGGACGTGTTGGGGGAATAGCTTTTAGCATTTCAGCCATCAGCCGTCAGCCCGTTTGCCCCTTTCCGCCAGGAGTAGGGGCGCTGCTTGCCGCGCCCGCGACCCCAAAACAGGGCGCAGCAAGCAGCGCCCCTACTCGCGCGATTCGCTACCGGTATCTTGCGGAACTACTGATGAACATGGATACACGCTGATTTTCTTGCTTTTTATCCGTGTGTATCTGCGTCCTATTTTGTTTCCGTTTTTGCTTCTGTCGTCTCAGCCGAAATTAACCGCAGCACCGCCAGTAAATTGGCGACATGCGTCATATCGCCCACCACCACGACCGGCGGCGACGGGCTGAGCATCAGCAGGCTGGGCGTGACCTGGACGTTATATTCAGTGGCCGCTGCCGTGTCCTGCTGCACGTCGATCACGTCCAACGAGTAGTTATTGTGAAGATAGACTTCGCACACAGCCCGGATATTTTCCAGGGTTAGCACGGCGCGCGCATCGCTGCCCGCTACGAAAAGGCGCAGTATATATCTGGGTCCTTCGTCCATAACAGTCTATCCCCCATGCGGAGCAACCCTCAATCAAAGTCTAAGTCGGGTATCTACTATTATAAATCAACATTAATATTCGTATTGTCGAATTAGGATTGATATGCGCGGCGCGTCCGGCGGCCCGACCATACAGCCGCAAGGGTCGCGGCGGGCGGCGCGGGCATAACGACCGTTTTTATGTGTTTCTTACGTGCATTGGCCGCGCATCCGGGTACAATGCCTGCAACCAACCGACGGATAACCGCATCCAAACAAGCGGATTTTATTGCAGCGAACCAACATGAAACAAGAGGAGCAGAACGACTCATGGCGAAGCAGCTAGTCTTTGATCAGGAAGCGCGCGCGGGCTTGAAGGCTGGGATTGATATCCTGGCGAAAGCCGTGATGACGACGTTGGGGCCGAAGGGCCGTAACGTGGCGCTGGACAAGAAATGGGGCGCGCCCACCATCACCCACGACGGTGTATCGGTGGCGAAGGAAATCGAACTGGAAGACCCCTACGAGAATATGGGCGCGCAGCTTCTGAAGGAAGCGGCGACCAAGACCAACGATATCGCCGGTGACGGCACGACCACCGCGACCGTATTGGCCTATTACATGGTGATGGAAGGCCTGCGCAACCTGGCGGCGGGCGCGAACCCGATGCTGCTGAAGCGCGGGATCGAAGCGGCGGCGTCGGCAGTGTCGGCGCGTATCAGCGAAATGGCGATTGAGATCAATACCAAAGAGGAAATCGCGTCGGTGGCCGCCATTAGCGCGCAGGATCGCGAAATCGGCGATCTGATCGCGGACGTGATGGACAAAGTGGGCAAGGACGGCGTGATCACGGTCGAGGAAAGCAAGGGCCTCGAA
>JAFGTJ010000443.1 GCA_016934195.1 Anaerolineae bacterium
GAACTGAGCGATCTGCTGGATATGGAGGACCTGCTGACCAAACCGGCCCGCAACCTGTCGTTGGGCGAGCGCATGAAATGCGAACTGGTCGCGGCGCTGCTGCACCGTCCGGCGGTCCTGTTTCTGGACGAACCGACGCTCGGCCTGGATGTGTCGATGCAGCGGCGGCTGCGGCGCTTCATCGCGGACTACAACCGCCGCACCGGGGCTACCATTATCCTGACCAGCCACTACATGGCCGACGTTGCCGAACTGTGCCCGCGCGTCATCCTGATCCATCACGGGCGGCTGCTATATGATGGCCTGCTCCAGCAGCTCAGTGATCAATTGGCCCCTTTCAAGCTGATCCGGTTGACACTGGACCTCGACAACGGGAACCAGACTACAGACGATCCACCGGACAACGCGCTGCCGCCGGACATACACGTCATCGCCCGCGAAAACGGGAATCTCACGCTGCGGGTCAGCCGTTCCCGGACGGCGGCAACTACCGCGCATTTGCTCAACACATTGGCAGTGGTCGATCTGTCGGTCGAAAATCCGCCGCTTGAAGCCGTCATTGACCAGATTTACCAGGAGGGCAGCGTATGAATCACCGGGGCGGACTGGCTCTGATCCAAAGTACCTGGCTGTCGTGGATGCAGCACCGGAGCTTTTTCTTCCTGCTGGCGTTTGGGTGGATGATCCCGCCGCTGATTTACCTGTTCGTGTGGGCGACCGCTGCCGGGGGTGGGACCGCCGCCGGGTTAACGCGCGGTGAGTTTACCGCCTACTACCTGGTGCTGATCCTGGTGAACCAGCTTACCTACGCCCAGACTAATTGGACGGTCGGCGACATCATCCGGTCAGGCGACCTGAACCGGCTGCTGCTCTACCCCATGTCGCCCCTTTATAATACGCTGGCAACCGAACTGGCGGGCAAAGTGGTGTATATGACCTTCGTGATCCCGGTGACGGGCGGGCTGGCGCTGCTGCTGCGCCCTGACCTGCATCCTTCGCTGACGGATGTGCTGGCATTTGTCCCGGCGCTGCTGTTCGCCTGGGCGCTGCGCTTTCTGTGGGGTTACTGGCTGGCGCTGCTGGCGTTCTGGGTCACACGCGCCGATTCGCTGCTGGCGGTGCAAGACGCGCTGATCTTCCTGCTGGCCGGGCAGGTCGCGCCGACGACCATTCTACCGGGTCTGATCCGGTTCGCGGCGGTGATCCTGCCGTTCCGCTACATGGTTGGCTTTCCGGTGGAGGTCCTGACCGGCCAGCTAGACCGCGCCGACCTGATCGCCGGTTTCGCGGCCCAGATCGGCTGGCTGGTGATTGCCTTCGTTCTGTATCAGGTGATGTGGCGGCGCGGCGTGCGGCGCTACACGGCGATAGGGGGATAACCATGCGGCGCTATTTCCGGTTGATCCGCGTATTCATCGCGCTGTCGGCTCAGGAAGAAATCGCCTACCGGGCGAACTTCCTGGTAAGCGCGCTGCATTCGCTGCTGAATTTCGGGACCGGACTGTTGGGATTGGTCGTGCTGTTCGATCAGGTCGAGGCGGTACACGGCTGGGATTACGCCTCGACGCTGGCGGTCCTGGGTGTGTACCTGAGTGTAAGCGCGCTGCGCGGCCTGTTTATCAGTCCCAGCCTGGATTCACTGGTGGGGATGGACGGCGACATCTGGCGTGGTGAATTCGATTTTACGTTGATCCGTCCGGCCAATACGCAGTTTTTAGCGAGTTTCCGCCGCTGGCGGCTGTTCGCGCTGGTTGATCTGGCGCTGGGCCTGCTGGTACTGGGGGCCGCGCTGGTCCAGCTAAATACCGCGCTGACCGGGGCGCAGGTGATCACGTTCCTGCTGACGCTGTGCGCCAGCGTGATGGTGCTGTACGCGGTGCTGCTGGTCTTCGCCAGCCTGGTATTCTGGAATCCCGGTTTCCTGTTTACCTGGGTCTTCGACGGCCTGTTCCAGATGGCCCGTTACCCGGTGGGGATGTATCCCGGCGGGCTGCGGTTGGCGCTGACCTGGATTGTGCCGGTGGGCATCATCACCACCGTGCCCGCCCGTGCGCTGACCCACGATCTGCCGCCCGGTTTGCTGGTGGGCGCGCTGGTCTTCGCAGGGACCGCCGTCCTGATCGCGTCGATCTTGTTCCGCGCCGGGTTGGGACGTTACGCCAGCGCGTCCAGCTAAACGGCCCCATTGCGATTCTCGTAGGGGCGATTCATGAATCGCCCCTACAAGACATCAATACTCGTCCCAGTGGCTCAGCATGGGATATAGGTTGGGGAACAGGACGCCCGCCAAATCCGCCGCCTGTCCGGTACACCGCATAGCGTCCTGCGCCATAATCTCCGTTGGATCATCCGAGCCGATCAACAGCCGGGCAATCGCCGGGCCGCCGTGAATGACGTGTTCGCCGGGGGGAGAATCCGTGATCTGCGCGGTCCCCGCCGCGATTTCGAGCGTGGCGTGCTGTTCACCCGCGTCCAGGTGCAGCGTGCCCGACCAGTCCGCAAACCGGGAACTCTGAAGCCGCGTTTCCAGCGCCGGGCGCAGTTTTTCCAATACAGACCGGAGGTTGATCAGGCGCACCCGCCAGCCGGATATATCGAAATAACGGTCTTCGATGATACACGCGCCGCGCCGGATAATTTTCAATATGGGATGCCGGTACGATAGGGTGAAAAACGTCAGCGTTTCATACCCGCCCTGCTGAAACAGGCTCGCCAGGACTGCTAACCCGCGCACCGGGTCCCCGGCGGCTTCCAGGCATTGGAGCGTTTGTTGGCCTTCCCCGGCTGACATGGGCACGGCACGCACGTATCCCTCCAACATGCCATCATCACCCAACCAGCCGTACACGCTCATGTCGTCCGCCGCCAGCATCCGGTAAGTGGGACGCACCGCCGTACCGCTCAAAGCCGCGTGCGATTGGTTATACAGGGTGTTGATCGCGTCCATCCGGTCTGGGCCAAGCGTCTCATACGGCGGCGGATCGCCTACCGGGGGAATTTCGTCGGCTTTCAAACGATAGGTGACGTAGTTCCACGCCCGCGCATAGCCAAACCGGACGTAATGCCGCCCGCGCAGGATGCTTAGATCGTACCCGTTTTCGCGCATAGCCTGGATCGAAGCGTGGGCGGCACCGGTCATCAAGCCCCGTTTGCGGTGCGATTCAACGGTGACGACTGCCCCAATCCCGGCCACCTTCAGGCGCGCCGGTCCGACTCGCATCGGATAGCCCCACACACCCCAATGATGTACCAGCCGGTCGCCGTCCCAGATCAGGCGGGTTGTATTCCAATCATAATGATCACTGCCGATGTATTTCCGGCTGATTTCGTCCACGTATTGCCCGTTGGCGAATGCCTCCGACATGAGGCGCGAGATCGGCATAAGATGTTGGGCTGCGTCCGCCGGGGTGGGATTCAGGGAAGAAGTCTCGTGCAGGTCCATAGAAATTCCTCAATTGAGTGATAACGCGCACTATTTGTTATACGTGCGCAGGACTGCAATGTATCGGGGGGAGGTATTGCACGCCGCACCGAGAGGAACAGTAAACACACCACGACTCGGCGCTTCATACGGTTTCGCGTTGGGATTTCCTGCATCGTCCTACCAAACAAAAAGCGACCTGCCGTTACAGCAGATCGCTGGTGCTGGGGAGGCAGGATTCGAACCTGCGTATGGCGGCTCCAAAGGCCGCTGCCTTAGGCCACTTGGCAACTCCCCAAGATGCGCGCATTATAACACAGGCCCGCAATACCGGACAAGACCCGGTTGGCCGGGACGCAGAGCCATATGCTCCGCCTTAGAATGACTGCGACTTGCTCACCTGCCCCAGATCGGTTTTGTGAACGGCGCGCAGACCGGGAATCTCGGCCAGCAGCACGACCAGCAGCATTCCGGCCAGCCCTACCACGTAGCTGAGCGGGGCCAGGTAGGTGATGTAGCCGAAGTAGTCGGTATCGTAAGCCGTCGCCAGGAAATAGCCCGCGTACCGGCCCAACGGCACGCCAATCAGCGCGCCGATGACGACCATCACCAGAAATTCCAGCGTGACGCTCAGCCCGATCTCCCATCCCGACGTGCCGAGCGCGCGCAGCACGGCTAACTCGTCACGCCGCTCGCGCAGACTGGCATTCACGGTGTTATACAGCAGCGCCAGCGCCAGGATCAGGCCGAACCCGCCGAACATAAGCGTATTGATCCGGTAGAATTGCAGGAAGTGATTCAGGTCGTCGTCGAATTCGTCCAGCACCGTAACGGCGTGAACTCCCGGCAGGCCGATCACGGCTTCACGGACGGCGGCATCCTGGTCTTTTTTCACGCGCACCAGCACGGAATTGACCGGAAACATGCCGCCGGTCCATTCCATCATCAGGCTGCGCGGCACAAAAACCGGGCTGCCGATTACCTGCGACACGATGCCCCGGATCACGGCCTGCTGCTCGATTCCCTGGGCGATGACGGTGATCGTGTCGCCTACGCCGACGCCCAATACGCGCTCGATGTTGTGTCCGATCCACACACCGTCCGTGCTGGAAAAAGCGTCCGCGCCGTTCGTCGTTACCAGATCGAAGTACGGATCGGTTTCGTCTACCGTGACCGCGATGGTATCCAGCGCATCGCCCGCCGGATTCACGATGACTACCGCGCCGATCAGGGCCGCTTGCGCCGCCTCGACGCCTTCAACCCCGCGCATCTGGGCTTCGACCGCCTCGCCGGACTGGAAGGAGTCCAGGTCCACGCGCAGATCAAAATCGGTCGAGTCGAAATACTGGCCGAAGTTCAGCGCCATCATGTCCCACAGCGCCAGCGCGGAAAACAGCATCATCGACCCGGCCAAAACGCCCAACGCGGTCCCGGCAGCGCGTCCCGGCGAACGGAGCAGGTTGCGCACGGCCTGACGCACCACTACCGGCAGAAAACCCAGTTTGACGCGGCTGATGGCATTCAGCGTTTTGGGTGCGGCGGGCCGCAGCGCGATACCGGGCGGGGTGGCCGATTGGGTCCAGGCCGGGTATGCACCGGCCAGGGTTGCGCCGCCCACCGCCAGCACCAATCCCAACAGGATGAACGGGAACTGGGGCAGATTCACGAATCCCGGCAGCGTCCCGCCCGCGATGTAAGTGAGGAACGTCCCCATAAACCAGAACGAATTGAGGTAGCCCAGGACGCTGCCGACCAACCCGCCCGTCAGCCCGATCAGGAAGCCGTAGGACAGGTAATGCAGCACCAGTTCGCGCCGGGTGATACCCATTGCCCGCATGGTGCCGATCCGCTGCCGCTCCGATTCAACCAGTCGCGCCAGCAGAATCCCCGTGATCACAATCCCGCCGATCAGGAACATGCCGGAATAGAAACCCATCACCGGAAAATTACCGTTGATGTTGGCATGAATGATACTGCCGCTGGCCGTTTGCTGCCGCGAAAAGACCGCCGCGTCGGGGAACAGGTTCACCAGCGCGGCGCGCACGTCGTCCTCTAGCTGGCCTTTGTTATCTTCGGATTTGCCTTCCAGCCGGATCACAATATCGTTGATCCTGCCATCTTGCCCGGCGCGTACTGCCAGATCGGAATAGCGCATCCAGGCCACGCCGAATACGGTCGGCGTCGGGAACGGGTCATTGGAATCGCGTCCAGCCACGATGTATTCCGGGCTGAAAACCAGTCCCGCCACGCGCAGCGGGACGATCTCGCCCGCAATGGCGACGTTCAGGGTATCGCCCGGTTCGATATCGTGTTTATCCGCGAATGTTTTGTGGACCAGGATATCGCCCGGTCCCTGGATATCCGCGCCGCCGGTAATGTCCAGGCGGTTGACGTCCGGCTCGCCTGCGTCCGGCAGCGAGATCAGGCGCAGCGCGACCTGGTACTGCTGCGCGGGATCGACCTGCCAGCCGCCCGCCACAATCAGGCGGCCCTCGACGTAGGCCACGCCGGGAATGGCGCGCACCGGCTCGACCGCTTCCGGTCCAACCGGCTCAAGCTGTACCTGAAAATCCAGGTAGCGCAGTTGGTCGTAGGTGCGAAAAATCGAATCCAGCAGATTAATGGCGGCGGGATACATCGTGCCGTAAAACGTCGTGCCGAGCGTCACCACCAGCCACACTGCGAGGAACTGGCTCCAATTGGCTTTCAGATCACCGATGGTTTTGCGTCTCAGAGTTTTCAACATGGCGCACCTACCACTCGATCTCGTCTGGCTCGAACGGGTCAGGGTTGTTTATGATGTTCTGGACTTTGCCGCTGCCGACGCGGATCACGCGATCCGCGATCCCGGCGATGGCGGAGTTGTGCGTCACCAGCACGAACGTTTGCCCGGTTTCGCGGTTGAGCGCCCGCATCACCTTGAGCACGTCGATCCCGGTCTGGACGTCCAGGCTGCCGGTCGGCTCATCGGCCAGGACCAGCGCGGGATTTTTCGCCAGTGCCCGCGCCACTGCCACGCGCTGCTGCTGCCCGCCGGAAAGCTGGCCGGGGTAGTGATCGGTGCGGTCGCCCAGGCCAACACGCGCCAGCATCTCGGCGGGATCGTGCGCACGCCCGTAGGCGTACCCGTCCGCCATTTCCGCCGAAAGCGCGACATTTTCCAGGGCGGTCAGGGTCGGCAGCAGGTTGAAAAACTGGAATACAAACCCGACGTTGTGGCGGCGGTAGGCGGTCAGCTTGCCGTTTTTCAGGCCCGCGATATCCTGGTCGCCGACGCGCACCGAGCCGCTGTCCGGTGATTCCAGGCCGCCGAGCAGGTTGAGCAGGGTTGTTTTACCGCTGCCGCTGGGTCCCAATACCACCGTCAGTTGGCCCGCTTCAATTTCCAGCGACACGCCATCCAGGGCAGTGATCAGGTTGTTGC
Source organism: Anaerolineae bacterium (assembly GCA_016934195.1). GTDB lineage: Bacteria > Chloroflexota > Anaerolineae > Aggregatilineales > Aggregatilineaceae > JAFGTJ01. The sequence continues at coordinate 6,846 of JAFGTJ010000443.1, forward strand.
CCATCCGGTACGTTTTGCGCACATCGCGCAGGACAATGTGACTCATGGGTGCCTCCGGTGTTAATACTCGCCAGCGTGATATTACGTTTCGTAATCAGATTAGCATGAATTTCGAGGATGCGTCAAGGACTTTGGGCGTAAAAAATTGTAAAAACCCGGTTGCATGAGCGGCTAAAATCTATTAAGATTAATTACGTGGCGTAATATATCGAAGGGAAAAACGCATGGTTTCGGAATTGGAGCGCGACTTAACCACCCTGGAATATATCGTCCTGGGCCTGATCAGCATCGAGCCGCAGTCGGGTTACAGCATCATCAGCACGTTGGAAACCGGCATCAGCCGGTGGAGCGCCAGCCCTGGCTCGATTTATCCGATCCTCAAGCGGCTGGATAAACAGGGATTGATCGCGGGCGAATTGGAGATCGTCTACGAGACGCGCCCGCGCAAAATGTACCGCCTGACGGCGCAAGGCGGAACCGTGCTGGATGACTGGCTGCGCGGCCCATTGGCGTGGAGCGAAGTGCTCGAAGGCCGCGACATTGTGTTGATCAAGTTCCTGTTTATGGAGCAGCGGCTAAGTCGTGACGAGGTAATCAAGTGGCTGGACACGTATGAGGAACAAACCGATTCCTATAACGCTCCGCAGCGCGTGTTTCACGAAATCCTGATCGGTGGATCGTCGCTGCACCAGCAGTTGATCCACGAGGTTACGTTGATGGAACTGAATATGCAGCGCACCTGGATACAGTTGGCACGCCGCCGCCTGCAAGCCGGGAGCTAGCCCGCCTATCCGCGCGGCGGGGCCATGCAGGAACCAATACCGGTTTTCTTTGTGCAAAAAGTAACAAATCTTTTGTGCAAAACGTAACAAATAACTTGAATGTGCTTTCCCCTGGTGTTACGATAACAATGTCACTGCGCGGTCAGGGTATTAACTGGGGCCGCGTCGCTTGTTGTTTGCCCACAAGCAATTATCAGGAGAAATCATGTCCGCCCGTGTCGAAGAAGTTGAACTGAACGGCTTCACGCTTGCGCGTGAAGATGGCCCTACCTACTTGAGTTTGCCCGCTGAAGCGTCGCTGTGTGATGTGTGCCAATTTTACGCCTGCCCCGACTCGCTGAGCCAGGCGCTTAAGGCCGCTGACCGGGACTGCGCCAATCTGACGGTCGCGCAGGCGCTCCGGTCGCAGGATATCACGGGTGCGTGGTTGGCCGAATTGGTTGCCATGTATGCGCGTGTCACCCTGGTCGAAGGGGCGGATATGTCGTTGGCCGCGTTTTTGAATGGCGGCATGATCGGCAACGTCGCGGCGATCCGTGTGCCGCTGAATTATCCGCTGCGGCACGCCAACGGCAAAAATGGCAGGAATGGGGAAAACAGCAGAAACGGCCTACATTAAGATATGCGATATGGTATACTGAGGGCCGGGTGACATCGGCCCTTTTTGATTCTGCCACCAAACTAGTAGTAAGGAGTCAGGCTCATGAAAATAGCCGTAGTGACCGATGACGGCACCACCATCAGCCAGCATTTTGGACGCGCTGCGTTTTACCTCGTCTTCACCATCGAAGATAACGCCATCACAGCCAAAGAACTGATCGACAAACCCGGCCACCGCCAATTCGCGCAATTGCACGACGACCCTGATCACGATCAGCATGACCACGAGCATGAACACGATCACGATCACGAACAGGGGCATGATCACGGCCACCACCACGACGAACGCGGGCACGGCTTCGGCCCCGGCCCGGATCACAAGCATAACTTGATGATCGAGCCGGTTGCCGACTGCGCAGCGGTGATCGTGCGCGGGATGGGACGCGGCGCGCATGTAGCGTTTGCGGCGGCTAACATCACGGCCATTTTGACCCTGGTCGAGAAAGCCGAAGACGCGGTGAAAGCCTACATCGAGGGGACGCTGGACGATAATCCCGACCGGCTGCACTAAAGGACCACTCGCTTATGATCAAGATACGCTGCCTGGTCGAAAACGCAGCGCGGCGCGCATCGGCGTTGTGGGGCGAACACGGCATGGCCTTTCACATCCAGACGCCGGATGGCGCGATCCTGTTTGATACCGGGCAAAGCGGCGAAGTGCTGCTGCATAATGCCCGCGAACTGGGGATCGATCTGGCGCAGATCGACGCGCTGGCGATCAGTCACGCCCACTACGATCATACCGGCGGGTTGATGCGCGTTTTGGAACACACCCGGCCCATGATCCCGCTGTATGCCAGCCCTGATTTGTTTCGCGCGCGCTACAGCGTGCATGATGGCGCATTGACGTCTATCGGCGTCCCATTCACCCGCGAGAAACTGGCCCCAAAGGTGGAATTCCGCCTGAACGCTGAGCCGGTCGAAATTCTGCCGGGGGTGTGGACAACAGGCGAAATTCCCGACCGGAGCGATTTTGAGGGTCGCAGCGCCACGCACCAGATTCGGGACGGGGACGGTTGGCAGCCCGATCCCTACCGCGATGATTTCTCGCTGGTGATCCAGGCTGCCGAAGGATTAGTCGTGCTATTTGGCTGCGGGCACGCAGGGTTATTGAACATCCTGAAGCACGTCAAGCGCACGTTCAGGCGCGAGATTATCACGGTTGTGGGCGGGATGCACCTCATATCGGCCACCGAAGACGATCTGCGGCGGGCGATTGTGACGCTCAAGACCAATTTCGGCACGCCGGACGTCTATCCCTGCCACTGCACCGGGGAAACCGCCTACGTCGCCCTGGCGCGCGCTTTCAGCGACAAGACGCATCCCTGCCCGGCGGGGACGCTGCTCACATATGAGACGTAAGGCGACTGCGCGCCATTTTCGGAACGTTACCGCCGGTTCCGTTTCACGATATCGGTGACAGCCGCGATCACGTCCTGAACGTCCTCATCCGACAACAGGCTGTGCAGCGGCAGCGATACAATCCGTTCGTAAGCGCCATAAGCCACCGGGAAATCGGTGGGCTGCAAGCCGTATTTGTCGCGGTAGTAGGGGTGCAGGTGAATTGGGATAAAGTGAACGCTGCTGCCGATATTGCGCCGCTTGAGTTCTTCGATAAACACCGCGCGGTCGATGGTGAGCATGTCCAGGTTCAGATGCAGCACGTACAGGTGCAGCGATGATTCCGCGTTGGTGCGTTCGGTCGGAATTTCCACCTCAGCGATCTGGCTAAACGCGGCGTTATACCGGTCCACGATCTCGCGCCGTCGCTGCTGCATGGCTTCCAGGCGCGACAACTGGACGATCCCCAGTGCCGCCTGGATATCGGTCATATTGTATTTGAAGCCCGGTACGGCCACTTCGTAGTACCAATCACCTTTGGCATCGTAGCGATTCCAGGCGTCGCGGCTCATCCCGTGCAGGCTGAGAATCCGCGCCCGTTCCACCAGATCGGGATCGCCGGTCAACATGCCGCCTTCCCCGGTGGTCAGATTCTTGGTGGCGTAAAAACTAAACGCAGTCAGATCGCCAATCGTGCCGATTTTCCGGCCCTCATACGCCGCCGGGAGCGCATGGGCGGCATCTTCGATGACCTTCAGGCCGTGCTGCTGCGCCATGTCCAGAATCGGGGCGAGGTCTGCCGGGTGCCCGGCATAATGCACCGGCATCATGACCTTTGTGCGCGGCGTAATCGCGGCGGCAGCGCGGGCCGGGTCCAGCGTAAGGGTATCCGGCTCTACATCCACCAGGACCGGGCGCGCGCCCACATGCTCGATGACGTTGACGGTCGAAATAAACGTCATGGTGGTCGTGATCACTTCATCGCCGGGCTGTACCCCCAGCGCCACGAGCGCCAGGTGCATCGCGGCAGTACAGGAATTGACCGCCAGCGCGCTGGCGGCTCCCAGGTAATCCTTGAACTCGGTTTCAAACTGCCCGGTACGCGGCCCGCGTGTGACCCAACCGGAGCGCAGTGTTTCGACAACCGCCTGTATCTCCGCTTCGGTCAGGTTGGGGGGCGAAAACTTCAGGAACGTTTTTCTGCGAACATCTATTGCGTTATCTTGCATATCCATCCCAGGTCCTTTTAACCCAGACTTATACACTGTTAGGGGTTGGTTAGGTGGTTAGGCCGGTGTCTCATGAATCTTGACGGCCAGAATCGTGCCGCACAGGATCATAAACGGCGCAACTGTCAGCACATCATTCAGCTTGGCGCTGGACAGCGATATAATCCACAGTGTCAGGAAACAAATGAGCAGCAGCCGCGCATACGACGTGACAAAAATGTCCTGTGTGGTATCGTGTGCCAGCGCATACAACATTTGCGCCAGACGTAATGAAAACCAACCGTATAACACGGTGCCGATTATGCCGGTTTTGACCAGCAAATAGACGAGAAAGTTGTGCATGAAGGGGGTGGTTATAAATTCCTCGCGCCATGCCAGGTAATACGTGATGGGATAGCCCATGCCGTGTCCCACAATGGGATTATTGCTAAATTCGTCCAACCCGACCTGGACCTCGCTGTACCGGGCCAGGGCCGACCAGTCGGTAGCGAGATGTTCAAAGGACTGCAAGCGGTCGAGTGGCTGGTGGCTGGTGGCTTCCGGGGCATCTGGATGTTGGGCCGACAGCCCGTTCATAATTGCCAGCCCGACCAGACTGACCAGGGCGACAACTGCCAACCGCGAGGCGAATACGGGTATTTTGGACCCGGAGGGCAGCATCAGCACATAGATCACCAGCGCAAACACGGCTCCCAACCAATAAGAGCGCGTGCCCGTCAGGACGATCACCACCAGGCTGAGCAGCGCCAGAAATGGACTGAACGTGCGCAGTAGCGGGGGCATGACCTGGGCCGGGATCACCAGCGGCAGTAACAAAAACAACAGCATAAAAAAAGGCGTGCCAGGGCTGCGCAGGAATGTGATCACGACGCGATAGATGTCTTGCACGATACCGAGATTGTAATCCTGTGTCACAAAACCGAGATCGCGGACGACCATCAACGCGCCTACCACCAGCACGACGTTAATGATGTGCTGCATATCCTGCCGGGTTTTGACCATCAGGATCACTGGCAAAGCCAGCAGATAATACACAAAGCCGGGATATTCACGCAGGCTGTCCACGAAATCAAACCCATACACTGCTACCCCGACAATAGTGCTCAACAGCGTGATGAGGAGAAAGAATACCAGCGGTTTCAGCCAGGGTTCGACTGTTTGCATAATTGGAAGCGCAATCGCCCGGAGTTGAAAAAAGCTGTGCAGGATCAGCACTCCGACCAGCCCTAAAAGCGCCACTTCCATCACCGACACGCCTTCGGAGTAACCGGTGAGGGTATACAGTCCCGCGCTGATCACATAAAACAGGACTGTCTGGTGTTTGATGGCAAGCGGCAGCACCAATGCCCCCACTGCGACGGGGACAATAATGGAGGTTGGCACATACATAACCATCACCCCGGCCAGAATAGACAGGGGAATGACAATCCCGTAGGCGATCCAGACAGATTGTGCCCGGTTGGCAATCATAAACTGCTTCCTGAAAAACACATATGCAACCTGTTACGTTATGATAGCAGCATTGAACCGAATTGAAAAAAGCATTTACTGGCGCGAGCGTGCCACCACGTATACCGAGTCACTTTGAAACTCTCCTGCCGCGATCAGCGTTTGCTCGATCTGGATCACCATGCGCAGCAATGCCTGGGCGCGGGGATCGTCCTCGTCAAAATTGCCCGCGATACCGGACAGCAAAAACAAGGTGATGTTACCGCCCCAATCCTTTTTCTCCACGATCTCAAAGTACCGGTCAATGACCGGCAAAATATCCGCCGAACGCACGGCTTCCGATGGATCAATCGCCAGCATATCGCGCACGGTGGGGAACCGTTCGGTTTCTTTGATCATGTCCACACCGCTTGCCAGGGTGCGATAGGCTTGCAAGCGCCGCCGCAGCACGCCGATCAGGTCGCCGTCGCGCAGCTTGTCTACCACCCGTGACACGAACTGTTTTGCTCCCGCGCGCGCGGGCGAGCGTTCCAGGGCAAAGCGGGTGGATTGTGGCGCGATCCGGCGGTACTGGCGCGGCAGCAGTTTTAGAGTGGCGTTGATGATTTCTTTTTGTCGTTCGGGGAACTGAAACCGGTTCGGGCCAACGTACTCGAATATGATCAGCAGGCCATCCGGTTTCAACGCCTGGGCGATCTGTTCGCAAACGTGTTCCAGGCCCGCGAAATGGTGCATCGCGCTTTTGATCCATACCGCGTCATAGGTATTGGCCGGAAGCTCGATGCGGTTGATATCGGCGACATGGTACTGGATGTGGTTGTAGCCGCTCTCGGCTGCCAACCGTCGGGCCGTTTCGATGGACGCGGGAGCCACGTCGTAGGCATCGCAGGACTGGAACGCGCCCAACGCCGCCAGGTCGCGCTCGAAATGACCGGCCCCACAGCCCAACGACAGGCAGCGTTCCAATGGGACGCGCCCGGCAAAATGCGTTTGCAAGGTATATTCCAACCACCCCAGGTTGGGATCGCCGGTAATAGTTTGCAGGACGTGCCGGTCAATTTCGCCGCCCACATCCCAGACGAACATACGCTCGGCGCGCGTCCCCTGCCGCGCCGACTCTTCGCTCCAAAATTGGGCGGCCTTTGTTACATCGTTGGAAGGCTGCATGTTTTTCTAACCCTTTCCTGTTGCGGGGGGAACTGCCAGCGCGCGCCGGAATCCCCTCCGATACCAGTACAGCGAAACGAGGTGCAGCAGGTAAAACCGCAGTTTGAGCGGCAGCGGGCGTATC
>JAFGTJ010000444.1 GCA_016934195.1 Anaerolineae bacterium
GGCGCGGCAGCATCTGGCGCACTCGCGGCAGGGGCAGTTTCGGCGGGCGCGGCGCTCCCGGCGATTATCTCGTCGCTGAAGGGCAGGCGCGCTGCCGTGAAGCCGTCCCGGTAGGTCAGGTACAATCCCGCGACCCAGCCCCGGTACGCGCCGTCCACTGTGCGGCCCAGCAGCCACGCCGTATCCGCGCTGCGCGCCTCGAATACCAGCCCGGTCCCCGGTTCCAGCGCCGCCAGGATCGCGTAGTCCGATCCCGGCCCGCCGCGCATATTGAGCGTGTAAGCGGTCGAACCGTCGGGATCGCCCTGGGCGCGCGCCAGCGGACCCATGCCCGCAAGCAGCGGCAGCACAAGCAGCACGATCATGAGGGATAAGCGTAGTTTCCGGTGCATGAACAGTGTCCTTTCCCCTTTAGTTTTCCATTTCCGCCGGATCGACCCACTGGCGATCCACACATGAATTATACGTCGAGCCGAGAATGACGCGGTAATCGACCGTGCGGTCGGGGTCCGGCTGCTGGATAACGTTTTCGGGCAGGATGTTGAGCAGGCCGACCAGTTCCCCGATGCTGCTGCCCTTCGTGCTGCCGGTATAGTCGTAGATCAGGGTGTCGAGCGTGTCGGTTGTCTCGGCGTAACCCATCGCCCAGGGCGCAAATCCTTCCCAGATCAGGCGCTCGGCGGCTACAATGTCCCAGCCCTCGTTGGGCGAGCCGTTGAGAATTTCGATCCGGGCGTTTTCCAGCCGCAGCCGGTTCTGAGTCGGCGGCGAGAGGAAATTTTCGATCAGGCGCATCATGCCGCCGTTGGGATCGGGCAGTTGGACGTAGGAACCGTCAGGCGGCTGCCACGCGATGGTTTCAATGTTCTTGCGGAAGAAGTGATTTTCGATGTCGTTGGGTTCGATGCTGAGCGCCAGCGGAATCAGCGGGATCACTTCGGTCAGCGGCAGGTTGGTATCTACCACGCCGGTCACTTGTCCCCACAGATCGGGAATCTGCGTGATCAGGCCGCTGGACTTGGTGGCGGCCCAGATTGCGCGCAGGATTTGCTGCTGGCGGCGGCCCCGGTCGAAGTCGATGGTATTTTCGCGGCTGCGGGCGTACCATAACGCCTCTTCGCCGTCCATGGTGTGGACGCCGATGTCGATGATTTTCTTTTCCCAGGTTTCGTTCCCGGCGATGCCGTCTTCGCAGTCAGCGGTACAGATATCGTCAATAATCGGGCAATCGACCGCGATGGACACGCCGCCGATGCCGTCGATGATCTGCTCGAAGCCGCCGAAATCTACCATTGCGTAGTAGTGCGTTTCCAGCCCGAAGTTGTACAGTAACGTCTGGCGCATCATGCCCCAACCGCCGTCGGTCCAGCCGATGGATTCGCCGTAGCCCCACGCCAGGTTGAGCCGTCCCATACCCCAGTTCGGGATATACACGAACAGGTCACGCGGCAGCGAGATCATGCTGACGGTGTTGGTGTCGCGGTTGACCGAGACGACGATCATGGTGTCGGTGTGGAACGGTTGGCCCGGTTCGACTTCGCCGTCATGTCCCAACAGCAGGACGTTGAACAGTTCGTACTGGCTGCCGTCGTTGTCCTGCGCCCGCAAGCGCGGCATGGCGGTTGGGATGGCGGTCGGCTGGTCGGCTTCGTCGGGATCGGGCGGATAATACAGGGTCGGCGTTGGCAGTGATACCGGTTTGGTGGGCGTGAGGGTTGGCGCGGCGGTTGGCGTGCTGGTCGGTGACGTCAGCGGAGTCGCGGTGAAGCGCGGTGTATTGGTCGGGATCGCGGTGGCGCGCGGCGTGTTGGTCGGCGGGACGGTAGCCTGCTGCGCGGCGGACGCTCCGCCGGTCGATGCGAGGGCAGGCAGCAGCAGCGCGCCGATCAGCGCCAGGATCACCAGGACAAGCAGGGTATGGGAACGAGTGGGCATCGTGAGTTTTCTCCGTGAATGGGTCGTGCGGTAAGGCGTTTAGATGACGTATAGAACGCAGCGCAAGTTTAGCGCGCGGGTGGGGGATGGCAAGTCGGCGGCGGGCAAGCGTGGGGCAGGCGGCGCGTTGGAAACGCGGCGCAGTGGACGCGGTTGGCAGGTAGCGAAATCAGAATAGGACGCAGATAAACGCAGATAAACACAGATTAAAAAACTTAAAAATCCGCGTGGTCGGTGGTTAGGGGCTGACGGCTGACCGCTGACGGTTCACAACAACTGCTGCTGCGTGGGGCGGCCCTCGTGAGTCAGCAACCATTCCTTGCGCCACAGCCCGCCCGCGTAGCCCGTCAGCGATCCGTCGCTGCCGATCACGCGATGGCACGGCACGATTACGGCGATGGGGTTGCGCCCGTTGGTGGTCCCAACCGCGCGCACGGCTTTCGGATCGCCTACTATTTCCGCAAGCTGCATATAGGTCCGTGTCTCACCAAACGGGATGGCGCACAGTTCGGTCCACACGCGCCGTTGAAACTCCGTTCCCTGCATATCCAGCGGTACGGTGAAGGTCTGGCGCTGGCCCGCGAAGTATTCGCGCAGTTGGTCGATACAGGTTTGCAGCGCGGGCGGGATGATGGGCGGGTTGGAGGGTTGATCGGGCGGCGGGGCGTCCAGGAATTGGATCGCCGTGATGCCCGTGTCGCTGGCGGTGATCGCCAGCGTGCCAATGGGGGAGTCAAGATATGCGGTGGGCATGAGCGCGTGTTCCTTTGGTGAAACTAATATGGGACGCAGATAAACACAGATAAAAAACCAGAATCGGCGCGTATTTTTCACTTCCAACCCATCACTCAAAACTCACAACGCCCGACTTCCTACAACATCGGGATATTTTTCGTGGGCCGGATGGGAAACTGCCCGCTGCGCGTCAGGGTGATGTAACGGGCGAACGCCTCGCGGGTGCTGGTCGTGTGGCGCAGCGCGTCGATAATCAGGCTGCGGCGGATCACAATATTGGCGTCGAAAAACCAGTACAGGCTCATCAGCGGCGAGATGAAGGCCGGGATACGGCGCAGGCTGTCGTCGTCGGGATACATTTTGTAACTACCGAATTCGCCATGCGCCGCCGGGATCACGCGGGTGGTGATGTGGCTCCTGGGGTGGCGCGGCTGCTCCCAGATGTAGCGGCAGGCGGCCTCGAACTGCCGGAAGGCGTCCATCTGCGGGATGAGCGCGCACGCGCCGTAATATCCGCCCGCTTTGGCGAGCGCGGCGATATTTTCCAGCGCGTGATGGTGGCACACCCCCTCCTCGACTTCCGTTCCGAAGCCCAAACAGGCCAGCAGCTTGACCGGAATGTCCAGCGAATCGACCGCCGCCAGCGAGATCGAGTCCTCGATCAGCGTGCCGGGGGCGGCTTCGTCGCCGCGCATCAGCGAATCGACGCCACCATCGACCAGCAGCAGCGCATCAATGCCCAGGTGTTCGACCAGCGCGGCATAGGCGCGCGCCAGCGGAGCCGCGCCGGTTTTTTGCAGCATCCAGACGTCTACGTCTTCGCTGTGGACTTCGCGGAACCACTGGACGAGATAGCCTTCGGGATAGTAGATGACGGGCCGGTCCCCCGGCGGGCGAGCGGCCATCAGGCCGGGCGCGAGTGGTTCGGCGCGGGTGATGAGTTCCACGAGTTCAAAGTCGGTGAAACTGAAGTTCGCCAGATGAACGGTTTTGCCCAGCGCGCGCAGCGCGAAATAGAGCGGCAGTCCGGCCAGGATATCGTGACCGCCGCCCGCACCCGCGATCAGGATGCTGCGGCGGTCGGCCAGGGGTTCGATGATGGGCAAGTTGAGATTCATAGGCTGTGTTGGGTCTGCGACATATCAGGTCTACTCAATCCGCACGCGAATGGTACATTCTTCCGGGAGCCAGTTGCCGGTATTGTCCACGACGGTCAGGCGCAGCCAGTAATCGCCCGGTACGAACTGGTCTGAATCAATTACGCCTAGCTGCCCATTATACACCTGCTCCCGGTAGACCTGTAATGTAGCGAAATCATTCGGGGCGGGCTGCGCGCCTCCCGCGATTTGCAGCCGGTAGAACTGGAAATTTGGGTGTGTGGCGGTGCCGAAAACCGCGAACGTCCCTTGCAGACGCGCGCCGGGACCGGGCTGCGTGATGGTCGCCGCCGGGTTGCCGCAGTTGTAGGCGGTGTAGGGACCGCCGCCGGATGAGGCGGGCGGGCCATCGTTCCCGTTGGGCGCGGACGGCGTGACGCTGCTGCCGGGGGGCAGGTAGACGATCTGCCCGGCGATGATGCGATTCCGGTCGGTGATGCAGTTGGCCGCCGCGAGTTCGTCGGTGGACAGGTTGGCGCTCAAGGCCAGCCGGAACAGGGTATCTTCGCGCTGGACGACATACGCGGTCCAGCCGGGCGGAATGGGACAGCCGCTGGCGCTGGGCGTGCCGGTCTGTTCGCCGCCTTCGGGCGTATCACTGGGCGTCAGGGATGGGTAGGGCGTGAATGTCAGCGTGACCAGCATCTCCGTCGCGGGCGGTCCGGGGGTCCGTGACGGCGTGTGAGTCGGCGTGCCGGTGGGCGTAAATGTGACCGTTGCCGTTATGGTTGCCGTTGATGTTGCTGTTGATGTTGCCGTTGGTTTGGGCGTGTTCGTGACTGTTGCCGTCGGTTCGGGCGTGTTCGTGTCTGTCGCGGACGGTTCCGGCGGCGGGGTATCGCTGGCGGCGGCAACTGCCACCGGCTGCGTGGATTCCGGCCCCGGTGTAGGGGTGCTGGTGGCGGACGGTTCGGGTTCGCCGGTATCCGTTGGGACAGGCTCCGGTGTATCGGTGGCGGGAATATCCGTCGCGGTCGGGATCACCGTGCGGGTCGGGGACGGTTCCGGCGTGTGGGTACTGGTGACGGACGGTTCCGGCGGCGGGCTGGTATCGGTGGCGGTCGGCAGCGCGGCGAGGGCCGTCCGGGTCTGGTTCGCGGACGTGATCGAGCCTGGGTCCGACTCGGAGTCCGAGTCCGTGTCGGGATTCAGGGTCAGGATGATGCCAAAGGTCAGCGCCAACGCCAGGGTTGCGATCACGGCAATGGCGACCAGGAGTTCACTGTTCCGGTTGCGGGGGCGCGGCTGTCGGTGCATCGCTTAACCCTCCTGCGGGTGTGATTGTGACTGGTGCGGTCGGATCGGGATGACGAAATGGAACGTGCTGCCCTGGCCGGGGTCACTTTCCAGCCAGATCGTGCCGCGATGCGCTTCCACCAGCGCCTTAGCAATCGACAGGCCGACGCCGGTATCCCCGATGCCCTCGATCAGCGGGTTGTCGGCGCGGTAGAGCCGCCCGAATACGCGCCGCTGTTCCTCCGGCGGGATGCCGCCGCCCTGATCGGTGACGGAGACTTTCACGCCGGTCAGCGGTTCGGCAACCGGGGCGATATCGTCGCTGAGGGGCGGCACGAAATCGCGGACGTGGTGCGCAGCGATGCTGATCTCGCTGTCGGGCGGGGAAGCAAGGTAGGCGTTGGACAATAACTGGGTGATGACTTGCAGCAGGGCGTCCCGGTCGGCGCGCAGGTGGGGCAGCGAGTTGTCCAGGTTCATGTGCAGGGTGATGTTTTTCTCGCGGAACTGCGCCCCGGCCCCGGTGATGGCGTCCTCGATCACGGCCAGCGGATCGATGGTGATCGGTTCCAGCTTAAAATCGTCCGAATCGAGCACGCTGATGCTGATCAGGTCGGTGACGAGCGTGGTCAGGCGCTGGATGTTGGCCTGCACGCGCTGGATAAACTGGCGCTGCAATGCCCCCAGAATACCGACCGATTCGCCCAGCAGCAGATCGGTGTAGCCCATAATCGAACTCATCGGCGTGCGGAGTTCCTGGGCGATGGACATGATCACGTCGGCGTTTTCGGGCGCAATGGCGCGGGTTTCCTGGGTTGCGCTGCTGGCGGGACGGGCGTGCTCGCGTTCGCGCAGCACGAGGTCCTGCTGCGCCTGGAGCAGTTCGGCTTCGAGCCGCTGGCGCTCGTTGGTCAGGTCCTCGATCATGTCCTTGAGCGTGCCCACGCCGTCCGCGCCGAGCTGTTCCAGCAGTTCGCGGTTGCCTTCGGCGCGCGCCATCAACTGGTCGCGCTCGGTCCTGGAGGCGGTCAATTCGGCCAACAGGCGATCCCGCTCCGCTTCCAGCGTGGAGCGCGTGGTACTGAGGCGATCCCGGTCGGCGCTGGACTGGTTGAGCGAAAACGTCACGCCCTCCAATTCGTCTTGCAGCGCGGTGACTTCCCCCATCAACCGGGCGCGCTGCTTGAGCCAGCCTTCACGCGCCTTGAGCAGTTGGTCGCGTTCGGCGCGGGCGGTATCGCGCTGCTTGGTGAGCGCTTCGCGGTCGGTGGCAAGGCGGCGCAGATCGGATTCCAGCGCGGCGAGTTTGGCTTCGCGCTCGGTTTCGCGCTGGATGCGGTCCTGTAACGTTTTGCGTTCTTCCAGCAGCAGGTCGCGTTCCTGGGCGATTTTTTCGGCGCGCGTTTTGTAGTAAGTGCGTTCCTCGGTGATCTGGCCGAGCGCCTGGGCCACTGCCAGCGGCCCGCCTTCGATACCGAGTCCCTTGAGCTGTTCCTGTACGCTGCCCAGTTCGGTTTTCAGCGAATCGCGCTCGGCGGCCAACCGTGCTTTTTCGCCGCTGAGATCGTCCAGCATTTCGCGCAGGGCGGACGGGACGGCCTGTTCCCTGGCCTGCCGGATATCGTCAAGCTGGCGTTCGAGCTTGGATTTTTGCACCTCCAATTCGTCGCGCTCGCGGCGCAGCGACTCGATCATGGAGGTATACACGTCCCCGTCGCCCTCGGCGGTGGCGCTGATCAGAGTGGCCTGGGCTTCCTGCAATGCCTGGGAAAGTAATTCGCGTTCGGCGGCGAGCGTGGCGCGTTCGTGCGAGAGCGCGTCGATCCGCTGCGAAATGGTCATCACGTCGTCGCTGTCATCGACCAGTTGGGCGACGCGGCTGCGCTCGTAATCCAGTTCGACCTGCAAATCGCGCACCATACGGCTGAGTTCCGCGATCTGCTGCTGGGCGAGTTCGAGGCTGGCCTGCATTTCCTGCCGCACCGATACGAGGCTGGTCTGGTCGAGGCCGTTTTTGCCTTCGGACTCGACAATGGCCTGGATCGCGCGGTCCTCGGCGCTGAAGCGCAGGCGGGCCGCCGCCCGGCTGAAGGCTAACAGGCGCGCCGCTATCGGTCCCAGTCCTTCGAGCAGGCTGGTTTCGTTGTCCAGCAGTTCGCGCTGGGTGTAGGGCAGGCCGATGATGGCGATCCCGATGACGATCCCTTCGCGCGTCAGGGGTTGGATGTAGGCCGGGCCGACCTGCCCGATATCCAGGCGGGTGTACAGATCGACCAGTTCGTCCATGTTGCGGTCAGGATACAGCACGCGCTGCATTTTGTGTTCGATGGCATAGGCGACCGTTGGTTGTTCTTCCAGGTTGAGGGCCAGGCCGGGGATCAAACGCTGCTGGATGTGGTCGTAGGCGGCTACCACGTCGGCCCACCTGGAATCCTCGTGCGCCAGCAGCACGGCAACGTCGGCTTTGAGCACTCCGGCGATGGCGGTCGTGATCTGGCGCGGGATGTGTTCCGGGTCGTCGCCTTCCAGCATCAGGCCAACGGCTTTGAGCAGTGTCATGGATTCGGATGTGGCCCCAAAGGTGCGGGACGCGGGCCGGAAGGCGGTTTGCGGTTCGGGCGCGGGCGGCTGCGGGCGTGATACGGCCTCGGCGTATTCGGATACTTCGTCGATGGCGGCGTTCAGCCGGTCAATCACCAGCCGGTAGACCACGATGGCGATCACGGGCAGGGTCGTCAGGAACGCCAGCCGCAGCGCGCCGGACGTGTGGCCTTCCAGGTTGTCGCCGCTGATCAGGATGGTGGTGTAGGTGTAGCCGATCAACAGCACGATGAAATAGATCAGCTTGAGCGGGATATCGGCGCTGTGTTTGTAGCGCGTCAGCAGCAGCCCGATCAGCAGGATCAGGGCCAGCCCCGGTACGAAGGTCCAGACGAAGCCGAGGTTGTGCTGGTTGAACGATTCCGTATCGGCCAGCGGCTGCCACTTTTGGGCGGTGTAGAAATACGCGGCCAGGATGCCCAGACTCAGCAGGCCGAGGACGCGCCACGACCCGCGCTCAGAGGGACGCGCGCTGTCCGCGACCAGCAGCGCCGCCCCGGTGAGTAGAATCACTTCCAGGTTGACGGCGCGTTCCAGCGGCGGCAGGATGGTATTGTCGGGAGTGTCAGTTGCCAGCGCGACCAGTTCCCCGACGCCCATCATGATCCAGGTGAGGACGGTCAGGGTGAGCAAGACCGTATAACGTCCCGCTGCGACCTCGGACGGACCGCGCGCGCGTTGGCCCAGGGCCATCAGGAGGGCGGCCTGGCTGATGGCGATCACCACCAGGAAGTAAATTAATTCGCCCGTTGGCTCAACAAACAGGTCCAGAAATTCCGGCGCAGAGTCCATAGGTGCCTCGTATTTTTTGTCGGGTGGGCGTGGATATCCAGGGGTCACAGCCCAGTAATCACAAGTTAACCTTCACAATAGAATAGGCCAGCGAGTAGAGTAAACTGGATGCCATGATTATGCGATACAGTTACCTCACCCAACATCCGA
>JAFGTJ010000080.1 GCA_016934195.1 Anaerolineae bacterium
GTAGAGAGGGGACTTGACACCATGACATTTCCCCCTCTCCATAGCGCCGACCGGAGGTCGGCAGCGTCATGGAGAGGGGCCGGGGGGTGAGGCTAACCTTGATAATTCACATCCATGAGGGAGGACTAAAAACCTATGCCACGCTACGTCACGGCGCTCCAAACCGCCGACATTCCGCCCGGTAAACGGGAAGTAGTCGAGATCGAAGGGCTGTATATCGCTATTTTCAACGTAGACGGCACCTACTACGCCATCGAGGACGTATGTACTCACGACGACGGGCCGCTGGCCGAGGGCGACCTGGACGGCTGCGAGATCGAATGCCCGCGTCATGGGGCGCGTTTTGACATTCGCACCGGCAAAGCGCTCTCAATGCCTGCGGTGGTGGATGTGCGCGCCTTCCCGGTGCGCGTGGAGGGGGATGCTGTTCAACTGGATATGGAGGAATCGTGATTCTGTTTCAATATGACCCGGCTTTGCTCGAACGTTACCCCGACATTCGCGGCGGGGTGATCCACGCCAGCGGCCTGATCAACGGTCCCACGCCGCCCGCGCTGGCCGACGCTTACGCCGCCGAACAGCGGGCGGTCCTGGAACGCATCGGGCCAACGCCGCTGGCCGACATTCCGAGTCTGGCGGCGTGGCGGCGCGCGTTCAGCGCGTTTGGCGTCAAGCCGACCCAGTACCGCAGCGCCGCCGAAGCGCTGCTCCGCCGCCTGACCAAACAGGGCGATATCCCAAATTTGAGCCTGCTGGTGGACCTGGGCAATCTGGTCAGCATCCGGTACGGGCTGCCGGTGGCGGTCTTCGATACGCGGCAGACGACCGGAACGGTGACGGTCCGGTTTGCGGACGGTGACGAGCGTTTCACCGACCTGGGCAGCGATACCGTCACGCCGCCGGAACCGGGCGAAGTGATCTTCGTGGACGCGGACAAACTGGTCAGCGCACGCCGCTGGTGTTGGCGGCAGAGCGATCAAAGCGCTTCCCGCGAGGATACCACCGAGGCGTTGATCACGGTCGAGGGACTGCACGATTCCGCCGCGACGGACGTACAGGCCGCGCTGACCGATCTGCAAACGCTGCTGGCGGCGTATGTGCCCGGTGTGGCGCTGCGCGCGGATTTGCTCTCGCCGAACAATCCGGCCTTTGCGGACCAGTAGCCTCCCCCCTCCGCATAAAACAATTCATGGCCGTCACGGTGTAGGGAGGCACCCGCGTGTGCCTCCGTGCAACCAACCATCCGGTCGTCAGCGGCGGGACACATGGGTACCGCCCTACGGATTGTGCGGAGTCTATTGGGTTTCCCCATTAAAATGCATTCATGCGCCCCTACAACGGGCCGGACATGAAATAAATACCCGATCAGGCATTCGGCAGCAGGACGCTAAACGTGCTGCCGCGCCCTTCCTGGCTCTCGACTTCGATCCGCCCGCCGTGCATGTCCACATACTGCTTGACAATAGCGAGTCCCAGGCCAGAACCCTTGATCGCGTCCACATTCGCGGCCCGGTAAAAAGGGTCGAACAGGCGCGCCTGATCGCTTTCAGGGATGCCAATTCCCTCGTCAGAGATGCGGAAGATCACCTCGCTGGCCGTGTGATCTAACTCAAAGCAGATGCGCGCGTCGTCCGGCGTATATTTGGCCGCATTGGAAAGCAAATTGGTCAGGATATGTTGGAGCAGCCGTTTATCCACACTCACCGGCTGCTCCGGGGGATTGCCCGTATATTCCAGCCGGTGGTTCCAGTCATTGGTAAATTGAAACTGGTCTACAATCGCGCGGCAGAACGGCCCCAGATCAAGCGGCAAACGGTTAACCTCCGTTTTTCCGGCTTGCGCGCGCGTAAAATCCAGCGTGTCATTGATCAGGCCGATCATGTCTTTGATTTGCTGATCGATCTGGTGAAACAATTCCCGGCGGCGGTCCTCGGCCAACCGGTCATAGTACTGGCTGAGCAGATCGTTGGAAGTTTTGATCACTGCCAGGGGCGTGCGAAACTCATGGGATATGGTGGCTATAAACTGTTCCTTGAGCGCGAGGATTTCCTTTTCCTTTTGAAGTTCGGCCCGCATCACGGCGGCGTTCCGGCTCTCGTCTTCCAGACGCTTTCGCTCGGTGATATTGCGCGTGATCGAGAGAATACACATCTCGCCGCCAAACCGGATAATGCGCGCCGACATCAGGCCAATGCCCACCCCGCCGTCTTTGAACCTGAACTGCGCCTCCAGGTCCACCACTTCGCCGTGCTCTTTTAAACCCTGAACCAACCGTTCCCGGTCGGTCCTATCGACCCAGATATTGATATCGGCGGACGTTTTTCCGAACACGTCCTCGGCGGTAAACCCCGTCAGGGCCGTGAACCCGTCGTTAATATCGACATACATGCCATCACTCAGGCGATTAATGTTGATGGCATCGGGTGAAGTACGGAAGGCAGCCTGGAACCTGTTCTCACTTTCGCGCTGGGCTTCTTCTGCGCGCGCGCGATCCGCCAACTGCTGCCGCAGATCGGCCAATTCTTGAATAAGCTGTTCTTTGGTCTTCTCAGTGTCGCACATGGTAAGCCTCTTCCAACCCCATCAGCAGAACAGGCTTGTGGTTCCTCCAAAGCCCCGAACAATATTAGCGTATTTCTAAATACCATTATAACAATGAATAAAAATGAATGACAATATTGATAATCTGTTAAAGCTCATGAGTGCGTTCGGAAATTGGGGCAGGATTCGTTTCCGTAGGGGCGCTGCTTGCCGCGCCCTGGAAAACATTACACCGGGCGCAGCAAGCAGCGCCCCTACCCAAAGGGAATTCGCCCCCAAATCCGAATGCACCCAAAGCTCATGAATACACCAACATTGCCCCTACTCCGCCACCGGTTCCACCAGGATCGTATACGTCCCGCTTTCGCCGGAAAACGATCCATCATGCACCGCGATCACGTACAGCCCGTTAGCCGGGATCGTCAGCCGCACAGACAACTCGTGGACGGAAAGGCCCCCGTTATTAAACAACCACACCTGCTGGTCCAGGCTGTAAATTTCCGTCGTGAGCGCCAGCGAATCATGGGTCTGGAGCATCACACGCACGTCCTGATCGGCTTCCGCCCAAAAGAAATGCTGCTGCGTGACGGTGTTGTAATCCAGCGTGGCCTGCTGCACGATACCGGATTCCAGCAGTTCCACTTCCGACGGAATCAGGTCAATCTCATACGGACCACCCGCGCCGTTGGCGTTCCAATTCACCACCACAAAATACGCTTCGCCGGGCAGCAGCGCCACCGGGTCAATGATGCCGGTCGGTGGGTCTTGCGCCTCCGTTGTGGCAATCAGGCCGTCCGCGCCATACACCGCCAACGACGGGGCCAGCACCATGTTGTCGGCGCTGAGATCGGTGCGGAGAACCACCTGCATCAGCGGCATCTCCGGCACGGCTTCCAGCAGGAAAAAGTCGCTGACGTGCTCCGCGTTGACCACCCCCACCAGCGGCTTGCCGGATCGCAGCGTGGGCAGCGCGTCCAGGCTGCGCACTTCGAGCGCATACGCGCCGACCCCGCTGTAGCGCGCCGCCAGGATTGTGTACTGCCCATCGGCGGGAAGCTGGTACGGGCCAATGCGCGAGTTGAAACCCTCGCCGCCGTCGTCATCGGTGAGCAGCGTGCCGCCGGTCGGATCGAGCAGGGTCAGGTAGGTATCGAGCATATCCGGGTTGTCGGCCCGCATGTCAATCAGTATCCGGTCCCCGGCGTCCCCGGTGAAGGTCCAGCGGTGTTCGGGCTGCGATTCGGTCAGCGTATTGTGGACGGCGGAATTATAGTGCAGTTCCCATCCCTGTTGGGCCTGGACCAGTCCAACAGGACACAGCAGCGCCGCGATCAACAGCAGTCCAGGCGCGAAGCGATAGCGCACAAAACGGTAACGCACAAAGCGGTTCATCGGGCGATCCTTTCGCCTGAACAGACAGACACGTTAGCAGGTGTTGGTTCCCGATCATTATACTGCATCCGGCCCTGCGCGGCGCGGCGAATCTACCAAACCGCCATCCTGAAGCCACCATAAACCCTCACTCAACGCAGCGTGGAGAGAAAACGAAAGTCATAACGGCGATAGTTATAGGCGTTGTTTGGGTTTGTTAATAATTCCATACAGGTTCGACCTGAACATTGCCTGTCAAGGATAGTCATTTTATACTTAAAGAAACTTAAATTTATTTTGGGACCACCGTGAGTCAAGACTATTTCGTCAGTGTTGCGCTGCAAGCCCGAATGTCGCCGGGCACACATCCCCGGCAGCCGGGTATAGTCCAGATAAATTGGACAAGGATTGTAGCATCATGAGCACAGGACCAGTCAAGCGCCAGTACGGTCAATCTACCGATCTCTTTGTGAGCCGCAAAGAGAGTGATCAAACGCTGGTTCTGGGCGGTGTCGGCCAGGAAGAACAGCGGTGGGTTCATATTATCACGCAGCGGGCGGCCCAGGTCTTGTGGTTCAAGCTGACCAACCTGCTGTTCCCCGAAAAATCCGATGTAGTCACGGGACTGGCCGCGACCGCCCCCCTGCGCGCGCCGGATAATAACTCGATCACGACCCACGTCGAGGTCGTGGAAAACGAGGAAGCGCAGTACACGCTGGTCGGCTGGGTGCAGCGCAATACCTGGATGGTCCAGCTTTCCGAACTGGAAACCCGCCGCCTGTGGGCCGCGCTCGACCTGGCGCTGTACCCGGTCGGCTGGGAAGGCCGCGAATCAAAAAA
>JAFGTJ010000445.1 GCA_016934195.1 Anaerolineae bacterium
CGATGACAACAACCCCCAAAAAGTAGTAGACGGACTATATGATTTTGGCGTCGGCGGCGCGCTGGCCTATTCCCAGAGCAACGGCGCAGCGGTCACGGTCATCGCGTCGATTTTGCAGTTCGGGCCGGAAGCGTTCTTCGCCCGCGCCGATTCCGGCATCGTTGCCCCGGCGGACCTGGCCGGACGCACCGTCGCCGTCAAAAGTTCGGGGTGGGAACTGCTGCTAACGGCGCTGCTGGAACGCGAGGGCCTGACGCTGGACGATATCACGCCGGTCGAGGCCGGGTTCGACATGACACCGTTTTTAGACGGCGAGGTCGAGGTGTGGGGCGGATTCCTGACGGATGAAGTGGTGCGGGCGCGGTTGGCCGGGCTGGATTTGGTCACGCTGCCGCTGTACGAGTACGGTATCGACACATCGGCCATGGTGGTCTACACCAGCACCGAACGCCTGGAAGCTGATCCCGATCTGGCGGTGCGTTTTTTGCGCGCCAGCCTGCGCGGGTGGGAATGGGCGTTGGACCATCCGACCGAAGCGGTTGACATGATGCTGGAGATGTACCCCGATCTGGCCGAGGAACGCGAGTTCCACGAAATTTCGTTCGACGCCACGATGCCGCTGGTGCGTCCACCGGGCAGCCGGTTGGGGGCTATTGACTGCGATGACTGGGTTGCGCAAAGCATCCTGGACGAGATGGAATCCACTGACGGACTGTGTACAACCACGATCCTGGAAAGCCTATGGGCCGACGACTGAATCCTTTTAAACGTCTGTCGTTTCGCCAACGGCAGTTTATAACGCTGCTGGCATTGGCCGTGATTCCGGCATTGATCGCGGTGGCGGTTGGGCTGCCTGCCAGCCGCCGCGCGACTATTGGCCGCATGACGACTCAGCTTGAGATCGTGGCCGATCTCAAAACGGCCCAGATTCACCAGTGGATCAACCAGGGACGTCGAGCGGTGCAGTTGGTCGCCTCCGAGCCGGATGTGCAGTTTCACGCCTTGCAGATCGTCCAGGGGGAAGAAATGTTTCAAGGCGAAAACCTCAAGGACATACTGCGCGACCGGCAGCGCACCATGACGGAGATTTTCCCATCGGCCCAGGTGATATCGCTGCTGCACCCGCAGACCGGGCGCGTGCTGATATCAACCGAACGGAGTTTCGAGGGCCGCGAACGCGGCGAGGATGATTATTTCCTCAATGGGCAAACCGGCCTTTACGTCAGCCCGGTCCTTTACTCGGTGGGCCACGAAGCGCCGCTGCTGGTCGTCAGCGCCCCGGTCATCTACCAGGAGCAGTTGGTCGGCGTGGTGGCGGTCGAAATGAACCTGGACGACCTGCAAACCACCCTCAGCAGCCGCACCGGGCTGGGCGATACGGGCACGGCTTATCTGGTGGACTCGTATGGTTTTTATATCACGCTGCCCCGGTATATCGAGGGGCATCCACTGCGCACCATCGCCAAAAGTGAAGGCGTGCGCCGCGCCCTGGATGGCGAAAACTCCACCGACAACTACCGCGATCCGCGCGGCGTGGCCGTGCGCGGCGTGTACCGCTGGCTGCCGGAAGTGTCCATGGGCTTGCTGGTCGAGATGCAAGAGAGCGAGATCGCGGCCCGCACCCGCTGGATATGGCTGGTGATCGTCGGGGCTGCCGGGCTGACATTTGTGCTGGCGCTTGTGGCAGCGCACACCCTGACGAACTGGCTGGTTCGCCCGCTGGACCACATCCGTGAAGCCGCCGCCGCGCTGCAAGCCGGGAACCTGGACCACCGCGCGCCGACTACCGGGCCGGACGAAATCGGCCAGTTGGCCGAAGCCTTCAACGCAATGGCGCACAGTTTGCAAAACAGCCACACCGATCTGGCCGCCCAGGTCGAGCAGCGCACTCTCGACCTTCAGAAAGCCAATAACGCCCTGCTCGCAGACGTCGCCCGGCGGCTGTTGATTGAGAGCGACCTGCGCCGCCATACCGCCGAATTGGAAGCCCGCAACGAAGATCTGGACGCCTTCGCGCATACCGTCGCCCACGATCTCAAGAATCCGTTGGGGATCGTGTTGGGATACGCCTTGATGCTGGAAGATGGGTTTGCCGACCTGCCGCCCAGGAAGGTGCGCACCGATCTCGGCCTGATCGCGGAAGCCGCCGAGACGATCAGCCGCATTGTGGATGAACTGCTGCTGCTGGCAACGCTGCGCCGGGAAGATATCGCCATCCAGGCGCTGGATATGGGCCGGGTTGTCAGGCAGGTGCAGCGGCGCTTGGGACTGATGATCAAGGACTGTGGGGCGACCGTCATTACCCCTGACGAGTGGCCCCAGGCACGCGGTTACGATCCCTGGATCGAAGAAGTGTGGGCCAATTATCTCAGTAATGCGTTAAAATACGGCGGCAAGCCGCCCGTGATCATGCTCGGAGCCACGCGCCAGCCGGACGGGATGCTGTGTTTCTGGATGGACGATAACGGCGCGGGCCTGACCGCCGAGGAACAGGCGCGGCTGTTCACGCCCTTTACCCGGCTGGACCAGACAAGCACCAAAGGGCACGGACTGGGCCTGTCCATTGTCGAGCGCATCATCACCAAACTGGGCGGCACGGTCGGCGTCCAAAGTGAGATAGGCCGGGGCAGCCGGTTTTATTTCACGCTGCCGCCTGCCGATCCGGTTGAATCTATTGTATCCCTACCCCAAAGCCAGGTGTCCCATGCTGCCGCATCACCAACACACTATCGACCGCGTCACTGAGTATTTCCGTAATGACCCCGCTTTTCCCGCCCTGATCATCGCCGGTTCGCTGGTCAAGGGCTGGGGCCGCCCCGATTCTGACGTGGACATTATGCTGGTCGCCACCGACGAGGAATTCCGCCGCCGCCGCGAGTCCAAAACGCTGACGTACTTCAACAACCAGGATTTTTGCGACTACGAGGGCGGCTACGTGGACGGCAAGATCATCGACCTGGAATTTTTGCAGGACGTGGCCGGGCGCGGCAGCGAACCGGCGCGGGCCGCCTTCATGGGCGCTTACCTCGCCTATTCGGAGATTCCGGGCCTGGACGATTTGCTGGCGCGCATCCCGGTGTATCCCGAAGCGGAACGGGAACAAAAACTCCGGTCGTTTTACGCGCAGGTGCAGGCGTTGCAATGGTACGTGGGCGAGGCCGAAAAACG
>JAFGTJ010000446.1 GCA_016934195.1 Anaerolineae bacterium
AACAAGGCGGCAGCATATGCGGCCTTTTGCGCGCGGGCCGGAATCCGGTTGTGGATTTTCCTCACCAGCACCGTCCCATCCGAAAAACTGCGCGAACTGGCCCTCTACGGCGCAGAAGTGGTCAAGATCACGGGCACTTACGATCAGGCCAAAAAGGTCGGCCAGGACTTCGCCTCGCGCCGCAACCTGTATTTTGACGGGGGCGCGCACTCCATTCCGGGCCGCGAAGCGTTCAAGACCATTGCCTTTGAGATTGCCGAGCAGTTAGCCCGGCGCGACCCGGCTCCAGAGGGCGGGCGCTGGCGCGTGCCGGACTGGTATATCCAGGCGGTGAGCGGCGGCATTGGGCCATTGGGCATCTACAAGGGCTTCCGCGAACTGCTCGACATGGGCCTGATCGACAAGCTGCCCAAGCTGGCGGTGGTCCAGTCGGAAGGGTGCGCGCCGATGGTGGCGGCGTGGCGCTTCAAGCTGGATCAGGCGGCCCCGGTAGTGCCGCATACCCGCATCGCGGTCCTGGCAACCGGCGATCCGGGCCGGTCCTACACGATGCTGCGCGATATTTGCGTGGAAACCGGGGGCACGATGCTGTCCGTCTCGGATGGCGAAGCCTTCCGCGCGATGCGGCGGTTGGCGCGGGTCGAGGGCTACAGTATGGAACCGGCGGCATCGGTCGCGTTTGCCGGGTTGGAACGGCTGGTATCCGACGGCGTGATCGGCAAAGACGAACGGGTGGTCGTCAACTGCTCCGGTCACACCTTCCCGGCGGAAAAACACATCCTCGAAGAGCAGTATGTGCTCGACCTGCAATTCGGCGCGGACGATACCTCCCGCAGCCACAAGCAGCTTGAAGAGGGCCTGGGCGCGGCGCTGGAACGGCTGGACGAACAGGTCACGACGGTGGTGGTGATCGACGATAACCCGCAGGACAGCCGCCTGATCCGCCGTTTGCTGCAAGCCCACAAGAATTATCGCGTGTTCGAGTGCAACAGTCCGCTCGATGGTCTTGATCTGGTGCGGCAGCGCAAACCCGATCTGGTGGTGATGGACCTCACCATGCCCGACCTGGACGGTTTCACGCTGCTGGAAGCCTTCAAGACCGACGCGGAAACGGCCCATATCCCGGTGGTGGTGGTATCGGCCAAAACCCTGACCATTGCCGACCGGTCGGTGCTGGAAGGACGGGCCGAATCGCTGTGGCAGAAGGGCAATTTCAACACCCGCGAACTGGTACAGCATGTCGTTGAGACGTTGGGTGGCGATCTCAACGATTCGCCGGAGGAACTGGCCGAAGCGACCGACGGGCAGGTCGTGGCGGCGTCTAAGACGGTCATCACGCCGGAAGTGTCGCCGCCGCCGCAAGATGTGCGCGAAATCGTGGTGATCGATGACGAGCGCCGCGACGCCCGCCTGATCCGCCGCTTGCTGGAAGCAACCGGACATTACAAGGTCCACGAAGCATATGACGGTGAATCCGGGATCGCCGTGATCAGGCACATAAAACCATCGCTGGTCGTGCTGGACCTGCTGCTGCCGGATATTCGCGGCGAAGAAGTGCTCGAACGGCTGGCGAGCGATGAGGCGACCCGCAATATTCCGGTCGTGGTGTTGACAGCCAAAGATATCCGTACCAATGAACGTGAGCAGTTGTTAGGCAAGATCATTTCGCTGTTCGAGAAAGCCAACCTGGATCGCCAGGCATTGATCGACTATGTAAACGAAACCTTGAGCGAATAGGCCGGTGGTATGGCACATATCTTGATGATCGAGGACGACGTAAATTTTATCCGCCTGTTGGGTAAGGTGTTGGGCGAACTGGGCCACACTATTGCCTCGGCGGAGACGGCTATGCAGGGCTTGCAGTTAACCGAAGGGGATGTAGCCTTCGACCTCGTACTGCTGGATATGGACCTGCCCGACCTGGATGGTAAAGTGGTGGCTACCACGCTGCGCGCCCGCCCGTCCATGAAAGACGTTCCCATCATTGCCGTCACCGCGCAAAACGACGCGGTGACGCGGCGGCTGGTTAAAGCGTTCGGGTGTAATGGCTTTATCCCTAAACCGATTGATACCCGCGCCTTTCCTGAGCAAATAGCGGCGTTTCTGTCTGAAGATGAATAGTAAGTGGGGGAATCGGAATGTCATCTAACCGTATCCTGTATGTTGAAGATAACTTCCAAAACAAGCGCCTGGTCCGCAAAATCCTGACTGCGCGCGGTTACGATATTCTGGAAGCCGAAGACGGCTTAACCGGCGTCGAGATGGCGGTTAACGAAGTGCCCGATCTGATCCTGATGGATATCAGCCTGCCCGGTATTGATGGGGTCGAAGCCACGCAGCGCATCAAGGCCCAGGGCGGCACCGCCAGAATTCCCATTATCGCGCTGACGGCCAACGCCATGCGCGGCGACCGCGAACGGTTCATCGCCGCCGGGTGTGACGATTACCTGCCCAAGCCGATCAGCACCGTTGACCTGATCTCCATGATCCAGAAATACCTGAGCTAGCGCCCGCTAAGTCAAAGCCCGCGCATCCTCAATGATTCCCCTGTTTGTCCCCCATTTGCCGGGTTATGGTTTACTAACCCGGCTCAGCGGATTCCCCCAAATCGTGATAAGATATCTACTACAACAGGTTGGGGGCGTTATTATTCCCAAAAAGGCGGTGTTTTATGCGAACTTTATCTCGTGTGTTATTGATTGGTGTTTTGTGCGCGGCGCTGGTGGGCGGATTGTGGATGACCGGGTTAACGCCCATCGAGGCGACCGGCGGGGCGCGTGGCAGTTCGTGGACGGTGCAGGTGTTCAACAACCCGGATTTGGCCGGGGGACCGGTCTGGACCGGCGTGACGCCCAGCGTCAATTATACCTGGGGAGCCGGTGCGCCCGTGATCAATGGGGCCGTGACCGGCGCGCCCGCCGATAATTTCTCGGTGCGATTCGACTCGTCGGTGTTCTTTACAGCGGGTAATTACCGTTTTACGCTCCAGGTGGATGATGGCGCGCGCGTGTATGTCAATAACCTGCTGCTGATCAACAATTGGCCCGGCAGCAGCACCTACCATCAGGTCCAGGCAGACTACAATTTTACCACTGATGGCACGTATCCGATCCGGGTCGAATACCGCGAGTCGGTGGGAGACGCGACCGTGATCCTGACCTGGGCGCTGTCGGTCGGGCCGCCGCTGCCTACCTCGACACCTCCCGGCGGCGGCGGGGGAACCGGTCCCTGGCTGGCCGAATATTTCAATAACCTGGACCTCGCGGGGTCACCGGTTTTCACCACCAATCTGCCCGCTACCGGCATCAACCAGAACTGGGGCCAGGGCAGTCCCGGCGGCGCGGTCCCGGCGGACAATTTCTCGGCGCGCTTTACCCGCACGCTCAACGTCCCGACCGATATCCCGGAAGGCACGTATGTCTTTTACGTCAAGGCCGACGACAACTACCGCTTTACCATCGACGTCACGACCCTGGTAGATAAGTGGGACTCGTTTGGGGAACTGGGCGCGGTCCACGTCGCGCTGCTGCCCGGTCCACACACCTTCAAGCTGGAATACCGCGAACGCTCAGCCGATGCGTCCGTCTTCCTCACATGGTCCCCGCCCAACGGCCAGAATCCGGTGCTGGACATTCCGCCCGGCGCGCCATCGCCGTATGAGGTGGCCGGAGGGACCGGCGCACCGGCCACCGGCACGGGCGGCGATACCGGCAGCGGAACCGGGGCAGTTCCTCCGCCGCCAGTTACAGGACTGGAAGGCGTGACCCAGGCTAATTTGCGGATTCGCAGCGGGCCGGGTGGCAGTAATTCCACTATCGCCGTGATCCCCTATAAGCGCTCGGTGACGGTGCTCGGCATCGACTACAGCCGGACATGGTTCCAGGTCAATTACCAGGGCACCATCGGCTGGAGCTACGCGCCCTGGATCATGCTGATCGAGGGTAACGACCGGATGCTGCCCTACACCGACGGCACGATCCCGCCCAGCGAACCGCCACCCGCGACGGTGGGCGTGATCGGGCAGGCCTACGGCAATATCCGTTTGCGCAGCGGGCCGGGAATGCAGTTCCCGCGCATTGCCCGCATCATCTGGGGCACGCGAGTCCAGATTCTGGGCCGCAGCAGCAGCCTGCTGTGGTACAAGGTGCAGTATGGCGATCAGGTGGGCTGGTCCTATGCGCGCTGGTATCGCATCGTGCAGGGCGAGATTACGTC
>JAFGTJ010000447.1 GCA_016934195.1 Anaerolineae bacterium
GGGCGAACCGGCCACCGCGCCGCTGCCCGCGACGGACAATTCGCTGGCGCGCGGTCAAACGTTGTTCGGCATTTACTGCTCGGTGTGTCACGGTCCGCAAGGCGGCGGTGATGGTCCGCTCGGACGGGACAGTTATCTGCCGGAGACAGCCGTGTTGAATGGAGCGCGCGTCCAGAACCTCGCAGACGGTGATATTTTTCTGGTGATTACCAACGGCAAAAACCGGATGCCGAGTTTGTCCGAACAACTCAGCCCCGGCGAAACCTGGGATATCGTGAACTATGTGCGCAGCTTAAGCGCAGTCACCGCTGAGTAAAATGATACATGATTGTTTTGCGCAAAAATGGAGGTCTGTTGTGGTCAAACGAACCTGGATAGTGATGGCGGTGGCGCTGGCGCTGGGTATTGTGCTGTCGGCGTGTGGCAGCGGTGATCTGGCAAAGGACCTCACCCCGATCCCCACGCTGCCGCCCGGAGACGAGCCGGAACTGGTCGAAGCATTGCAGGCGGTCCCGGTAGCGGTGGCGGAAACGTCCGAAACATCCACTGCTGACGGTAGTGAAGACAGCGGCGTGAACCTGGTCGCGTTGGGTGAACAGATTTTTACTCAGACGTGCAGCGGGTGCCACATGGCGGAGGACGGCGTGGGTCCGGCGCTAACCGGCATGGCGGATCGCGCCGCCGAGCGAGTCGAGGGCATGTCGGCTAAGGACTACCTGCACGAGTCGATTGTGGAACCGGGCGCGTTCGTGGCCGAAGGCTTTCAAAACATCATGCCTGCCAGCTATGGCGATGACTTCGACGAAACCGAACTCAAGGGGCTGGTAGCTTACATCATGGTCGCCGGGTCCGAGGGCGAAATCGCGCCCGCCACCGAGGAACCCACAGAAGAACCAACAGCAGAAGCAGAGGACGAAGCCGAAGAACCGGCGGAAACCGAAGAACCACCCGCCGAAGCTGAAGCAACCGAGGAGCCGCCCACCGAGGAACCGGCTGCCGAGGCCGAAGAACCATCCGGCGATCCCGCTGCGGGCGAGACGATCTTTGCGAGCGCGTGCGCGGCGTGTCACGGGGCCGAAGACGGCGTGGGTCCGTCTTTGACCGGTATAGACGAACGGGCAGCGGAGCAGGTCGAGGGCATATCCGCTGAAGACTACATCCACGAGTCGATTGTCGATCCGGGCGCGTTTGTGGTCGAGGGGTATGGAAATATCATGCCCGGAACCTACGCCGAGCAGTACAGCGAAGCGGAGATCGCCGACATCATCGCCTACATCCTGACGCAGTAGCACGGAGAAACACGGGAGCCGGTCCAAACGATCCTGTAACTGGTTCAGGTGGGGCGCTCGTGGTAGGATTAAGAGCATACGTTTCGTTGGCAGGTAAGAGAATCTCGTGCGCCGCTGGATATGGCCTGGTTTGCTGATTTTTGTGGTCCTGCTGGGGTTGGCCCGGCAGGACTTTGATCGTTTGCTCCTGGCGCAAGAAGACGCAACCGCCACACCCAATATCAACTGGGTGCAGCGGGCCGGGGACGTGTACGTCTGGGATCGCCCGGCGTATCTGAACCCGATTGGCAAACTGGCGTTTGGCGAATGGGTCCAACCCGTTGCCCGTGACCTGAGCGGCGAATGGGTTTTGATCGACTACCTGTATACCCAGGGATGGATCGAACGGGATGCGGTAAGCTGGCGTTTCAATATCGCGGCGCTGCCCCTGATCGACGAAGAACAACCCACGCCCATCCCGCAACCACAGTATTACAACACCCCCGGCGGTCCTACCCAAACGCCCAACCGGAGTTGGGTGCGCGTGGACACCGAAGGCGCGTATGTGCGAAGTGGACCGGGCCGGGGTTATGTAGTCATTGGCAGCTTATTCATCGGCGATGTGATCGATCCGGTGGCGCACGATGAGGCGCTGGACTGGGTGCTGATCCGGTACGGGGATGGCTACGGCTGGGTTCGTTACGATCTGGTGGCATGGACGGTGGATATCACACTGCTGCCGGTGATCGATGTGCCGGAACTGACGCCCGCCTATACCCTGGTACCGATTCAGCCGAGCAGCACGCCAACGCTAACTCCATCGCGCACCCATACGCCGAGCCGGACTCCGCCCCCCACATCCACCCACACGCCGACCGTAACCGACACAGCATCACCAACCGCCACCAACACCGATACACCGATCCCGACGGCGACGCCAACAAACACCCTGACAGCAACGCCAGTGCCGACTGATACACCAAGTCTGACTCCAACGGACACCGTAACCCATACACCGGAGCCGCCGACTTTAACAGCAACACCGACTCCGACTGTCACGCTGACCACCGTGCCAAGTGTGACACCAACCGCAACCGGAACAGCTACGCCGGTCCCACCGGCACAGACGGCGACCGTCACCCTGACATCGACTCAGACAATGGCGGCAACGGAAACTTCGACGGCTACGTGGACGCCTGTTCCGACTGATACGCCCACGACCGCGCCGAGTTCGACACCGACACATACGGCCACCACTGCGCCAAGTCTGACACCAACGCACACGGTCACCGTCACCGTAACCATCACCGACACAAGTACCGCAACGGATACACCGGTCCCGCTAACGCCAACCGTAACCCATACAGCAACTTCAACAGCGACCTGGACATCCGCACCAACTAACACGTTAACGGACACACCGCTTCCGCCGTCCGCTACCCCAACGGTACCGCCAACCGAAACAATAACACCAACTGAAACCCCACTGGTGGTTGCGATGCAAGGTGATGCTACAACGGGTGACAGTGATCCGCCTCCGGTGGTGGAAGTGTCGTCCCCTGATAGCGATTCGTCCGGTGTGCCGCTCCTGTATATGCTCCTGGGCGGGGGATTGGGCTTGCTGGTCGTGCTCTATCTGGGCGCTTACGTGATCCAGGCCGCCAACGTAGCCCGCTATCAAGAGGGGTTCATCCTGTCGGTGTGTCCGGTGTGTGAAGATGGACGGCTAAAAGTAGAGGACCGCCGCTACCGGATGCTCGGTATTCCGCGCGTGCGCCGCACGGTCCGGTGCGATTCCTGCCGGTCGGTTTTGCGCCAGGTCGGACCGCAGCGCTGGCGTTACGCAGTAGATGGCCGGGCCAACCCCATCCTGTTTAACGAGGCGAATGGGCGTGTATTGACCGAAAGCCAACTGATGGAGATCGCGCCCGAATTCCGCTATGCCCGTCCCGAATTCATTGACGATGATGACGCGCTGTAGCCATAACTCATATCCGCGCCTGTATCTTCTAAGTTTTGCCGACTGCGCACAGAGACGGTACCATTTCTGACAAGTTTTAACCTAAAAAAATGGTAAAATCTGGAACACAGCGCCAGATCACCGCGTATACTCTTTGGGAAAGAGGCTGTTACCACTAAGGCAGAATCGCGGTTGTGGGGTATGCTGCTGTGCGCCAAAATGGTCTTCGCGTTGGAACTTTAACGGAATTGAGATAACGAATATGCAACCTCTCAATACACTGATTCGGCCTGCCGAACCGCGCACAGCGGTCCAGGTGACATTCCCGGATGAAACCATTCTGGAAGGACCGGTAGGCGAACCGCTGGAAACCTTCGTGCAGGCGGCGCGTGAACTCCCGCTGCTGAAAGGAAAGCTCACGGTAGCGGCCATTGTGGACGGCGTGCTGCGCGAACTGACGATGCCGGTTGAACGGGACGTTACCATTACGCCGGTCACAACCGATACGAGCGACGGCGGGCGCATCTACCGGCGGTCGCTGGCATTTTTGATGACAGTCGCGGCGGAGGAATTGTTTCCCGGCATAAAGGTGCATGTCGATTATGCGCTGCCGAGCGGAGCTTATTTCTGCAAGGTGCGAGACCGCGCGCCGTTCAGTCCAGAAGAAATCGAAGCGCTCAAAACCCGGATGCGTGAGATCGTCGCCAACAGTGATCCGATCACGCGGCACGAGATCAGTCTCGATGAAGCGATAGAAATGTTCGCCGGGTGTGGCGATGACGATAAAGTGCGGCTGTTTGAGTTCCGCACCAAAAACTATGTCACCATCTACAAACTGCGTGAACAGGCGGATTATTTTTACGGCTACATGGTGCCGCACACCGGCTACCTGACGCTGTACAATCTGCTGCACGCTGAAGACGGGTTCATCCTGCAATTTCCGCGCCGCGAGACACCGGGCCATATCCTGCCGCTGATTACATCGCCGCAGTTAATTGATGCGTTCAGCCGGACCGAGGATTGGCTGGAAAAACTGGGTGTCGAAGATATCGGCCACCTGAACCGCGCGATTGAAAATGGTCGCGCGCGCGAACTGGTGCTGGTCAATGAAGCGCTGCACGAACAACACATCGCCCAGATCGCATCCCAGGTTGCCGACCGTCACCGGGACGGACTGCGCCTGGTACTGATCGCGGGGCCATCGTCCTCTGGCAAAACGTCGTTCTCCAAACGGCTGGCAATCCAGATCATGGCGCACGGGCTGAAACCCTACACCCTGGAAATGGATCGCTATTTTGTCGAACGGCAGCTAACGCCACGTGACGAAAACGGCGAATATGATTTCGAGGCGTTGGAAGCGGTTGATATTCCGTTATTTAACGAGCAACTGCTGGCGCTCACGTCCGGGCAGGCCGTCAAAATGCCACGTTTCAACTTCGTGAGCGGCACGCGGTCGTTTGAAACCGAGACGGTGCAGCTCAGCCCTGACCATATCCTGATCGTTGAGGGAATTCACGGGCTGAATCCGCGCCTGGTATCGTCGCTGCCCACCGAACGCACCTACCGTATCTACGTGTCGGCGCTGACGCAGTTGAATATCGACCGGCACAACCGCGTACCTACCACCGACGTCCGCCTGATCCGCCGCATTGTGCGTGATGCGCGGCACCGGGGGTATACTGCCCAGGATACGCTGGGCCGGTGGGACAGCGTGCGGCGCGGCGAAAAACGCAATATTTTCCCCTACCAGGAAAACGCCGACGTGATGTTTAATTCGGCCCTGGTGTACGAGTTAGCCGTGCTGCGCCCGCTGGCCGAACCGCTGCTGCTGCAAATTGAACCGCGCGCTAACCACTACTACATCGAAGCGCGGCGCTTGCTGTCGATTCTGGGCTGGCTCAACGCGATGGATACCGAGTTAGTGCCGGACAATTCGCTGCTGCGAGAGTTTATTGGCGGTTCCATTTTACGAGACTACGAGCCGGGTCCACGCTAGGACCGGGCAGGAGCGGGGTATGTTGGAAACCGAACTGATTCCAGGCAAGCTGTTAAGCCAGTACGAAGCCGTGCGCCGCCAGCAGCACGAGGAAATCACGACGCTGCTGGAAACACTGGGCCGGGTCGATGGGCTGCCCGAACAGGAAATGGAACAGGTGCGCGACGCGCTGTTTCATGCCAACCACCCGTTTCTGATGGTCATGATCGGGCCGTTTGGGTCCGGCAAATCAAGCATCATTAACGCGCTGTTGGGCGAGGAAATCATGGAAGTCGGCCCAATCCCGACCACCGACCGGATCGTGATTCTGCGGCGCGGCGCGGACGTGCAGCGCACCCGTACCGGAGATGTCGAAACGATCTTTCATCCCAGTCCCATGCTCGAAAACCTGAGTCTGGTTGATACGCCCGGCCTGGAATCGGTGTTCCGCGCCCACGAAGACGTGACGCGCCGTTTTTTGCACCGCGCCGACGTGGTGCTGCTGGTCATGCTGGCAACCCAGGTTCTAACGGCCAGCAACCTGACCTTTTTGCAGGAACTCAAGGCTTACGGCAAACGCGCGATCATGGTAGTGAATCAGGTAGACGTGCTGGAACCGGACGACCGGGAACGGGTGCGTGATTTCGTACTGGAACAAAGCCGCCTGCATCTCGCTACCGATCCGAAAATCTGGCTGGTATCGGCCAGGCAAGCGCTGGCAGCCCAGCAGCAAACGCCCCGTGATGAAATCGGCTGGGACGAGAGCGGGTTTGCCGACATCGAGGAATACATCAAGGAAACGCTCGGCAACCTCCAACGCCTACGCCAGAAGCTCGAAACCCCGGTCCAGATATGCCAGAACGCCACAAAATCCGCGCTGGACCTGATACAAGAACGGCAGTCGGCGTTGGACGATCACCGCAAGACGTTGGAAAACATCGAAGCGCAAATCACGCAGGGCGAACGAGAACAGCACCGCGCGGTAGAAACCTCGCTGGATACCATCGCGGATACCTGGAACGAAGCGGCAGCGCGCGGCAATCAGGCCATTGGCGAGATGTTCCAGTTTTCGCGCGGGATCGGCCTGTTCTTTAGTGGGTTAGGCGAGATCGTGGGGATTGGGCGCTTGTTCCGGCGGTTTCGCGGCCAAACGCGCGCCGAAGAAGCCTTCGAGCAACACAAGGTCCGCGAGACGCTGCGCCGTATCCCCAAAGAGACAGACCAACTCGGCCCGCGCCTGGAAGGGCGCGATCTGCAAGACATCGACGATCTCGTGGACTATACCCGGCAGGCGGTCGAGCAACTGCCGCCCAGTTTATCCAGCAAGCTGATCGGCAAAATCCAAACGCCGCTGCGGTACGAACGCAGTTTTTTACGCGAGATCAAAGGTCCGCTTGACGATATTATGCGCGAGGCCGAACGGTTTGAAACCGGCCACCTGGACCGCACGCTGCGCAACACGTTAATCATTCTGGCGCTGTGGGAAATATTGACGTTATGCCTCACGCTGGTGGTAGCGGGCGGCGCGTTTTCGGGCGTAGTGCCGGATATCGGGGAACTGCTGCTGGTCTTCGGGATCGGCCTGGGATTCGTAATCGTTGGGTTGGCACTGGTCCCGCTGCGGGGCTGGTTCCTGGCGAAGAACTATGAGCACCGGTTGCGCGCACACCGCGACGACTATATGGATAAGCTGCGCCGCGCCTCGAATGATATGATCGCGCATGGCGTGCAGCTTCGCCGCGACGCGACCGCGCCGTTTACGCGCCTGATCGAATCGCAAAACGAGCTATTGGGCGAACTCCGAACCGACTTAAACGCGCACCAACAGGCGTTTATACGCATCCAGGGCGGACTGGCGGAATTAGCGCACAAGGATTAAGGGGTAAAGTTGATAATATGGCGAATATTGTCTTAGAAGGTCCCATAGCCGACGCGCGCGAGCGGGAAATCCGGCTGCTGCACGAAATCGCGGATATTGTGGGACAGGTGGGCGACGGCGACGGCACGACCGAAGACCGCCAGCGGTTGCAGCAAAACGCCGCCGATTTGCAGGATATGTTTTTTATGGTCGTCGTCGTGGGCGAATTCAACGCGGGCAAGTCCAGCTTTGTCAACGCGCTGCTGCGCGACAACATCCTGCCGATGGGTATCACGCCTACTACCGACGCTATTGAACTGATTCGCTGGTCCAACCGGGCCGATAAAAATCCGGTCTGGCGCGAAGCGGGGATCGTGCGCGAATGGCGGCACCCCAATACCGGCGGCCCCGGCGTGGTGATCGTGGATACGCCCGGCACCGGGTCGGTCTTCCGCAAACATGAGCGCATCGCCAAAAATTTCCTGAGCCGCAGCGATCTCGTGATTTTTCTGCTGTCGGCCAAACGCGCTTTTGCCGAAACCGAGCGCCTGTACCTCGAACTGGCCCGCGATTACGGCAAAAAAATCGTCGTGATCATCAACCAGGCTGATTTGCTGGAAAAACGCGAGCGGAAAGAGGTCCAGGCGTTTGTCCAGCAGCAATTGTCCGAACTGCTGGACCTGCGCCCTGATATCTTCATGGTATCGGCCAAACAAGCGCTCACCGATAAAGCGTCTGCCGGGGGATTATTCACGACCGGGACAGGCGATCCGGGCGGAATTAACGCCGTGCGCGAACACCTGCGCAAAATTTTCGAGCGCATCCCCCCCGCCAAGCAAAAATTATATGCGCAGCTTGATTTCGCGGACAGTGTGACCCGCAAATATACTGCCGCGCTCGACAAGCAAATCGCCCTGATCACCAGCGATACTGCGCTGGCCGAGGATTTGCGCAAAGAGCTTGAGAGTCAGGCCGGGGCATTGGACGAACAACTGGCTACCGCCCGCCGCCAATTGGATCAGGTATTCCGGGAACTCAAATCACGCGGCCATGACTACATCGGGCAAAACCTGACGCTTCAGCGCGCCACCCGTACTCTCGACCGGAACGAAATGCGCGAAGAATTCGAGAAACAGGTTGTCGGCAAAGCATTGGACCAGATCGTGTCCATCTCGGAGCAGTACGTGAACGCGGTAGTCGATAACAGCCGCCGCTACTGGCGCAGCATTTTGGACCGGCTCACCAGGCTCGAAAGTACGCTATCTCAGGAAATCAGTTCGGTGGATGCGACCGGGTACGCCGAACAGCGCGCCGCGTTGCAGGATGCCATCGCCATTGCCGACGCGGAATTAAAATCCTACACGGACAACAGTCTGGCCGAGAATTTGCGGAATATGTTCCGTACCAATCTGGTGCGATTTTCTGCCGGATTCACGGCGGCCCTGGGTGGGATTCTGGCGGTTATCCTGGGATTGGCAGCACCGGGCGCGGTCACGACAGCGGCGGGCGCAACCCTGGCAACGTTGGTTATCGGCCCGGCGCTGTTAGTCGGTGGCGGGGCGGCGGCAATGCTCTACTGGCGCAAACTCAAGCGCGATGCCAACCAGGAACTTGATACCCGCCTGGATACTCTGCAACTGAGCTACAACGAGTCCATGCTGGACCTGACCAACCGCGAGCGAAATCGCCTGCTGCAATACGGCCAGCAGATTCTATCCCCGGTATTCAGCCAGCTAAGCGTGCTCAGCGAGCGTTACGAAAAACAGCGGGACGCGCTGCACGAGCGCGGCGAGCAATCGCGCCAACTGCGCCAGGAAATCGACACTATTGAGATTATCTCATAACTTAAATTTTAGGCGCAGCAAGCAACGCCCCTACTCTTCACAACAACCACACAGGGACTATTTAAAAGTGGATCACCTCAAATGTGTGATCCACTACGTCCAGGTTGGGCCAGTTGTGTTCGATCCAGCGCAGCACACTTTCCAACCGGGCCTCGGCGTGCCCGGCCCCGGTGCTGACAATCGCCACGCCCAAAGTGGCCGACTGCCAAACATCGTTTAGGTCCACTTCGGCCACCGCGATATTAAACCGCTTGTGCAGGCGCGCGATCAGAGTCTTGAGAATCCCGCGCTTCTCCTTTAGCGACCCGACACCGGGCAAATTTAGTTCGATTGTAGCAGCAACAATGACCATTGTGAGTTACAGGTGCTTATCGTCACCTGCGTCTTTTAGCTGGTTGACGACCTGCCGGACATCCTGCGAACGGTCGCGGTGACACACCAGCAGCACGTCGTCCGTATCCACGATCACGATGTCTTCAATCCCGATGGTAACGACCATGCGCTCGCTGACGATCAGGGTTTCGCGGGTATCGATCTTCACATGCCCTCCCTGAACCTCGCCGCGCGATACGTTGCCGTTCAGATCGCCGTCCAGCACCTCAAACAGTGTGGCCCAACTGCCCACGTCGCTCCACCCGATGTCCACCGGGATCACGGCCACATTCTGCGCCTGTTCCATCACGGCGAAATCGACCGAAATGCGCTTCAGCGTCGACCACAGCCGGTCCAGCGTGGCTTCGTACTCCGGCTGCCCAACAGCCTGCCCGATTTCGGTCAGGATCGCGTACATGTCGGGCTGCTGGCGCTTGAATTCATCGAGCACCTGATCGGCCTTCCAGATAAACATGCCGCTGTTCCAGGTATAAAGGCCGGACGCCATGAAGTGAATCGCCGTGCGCTGGTCGGGTTTTTCGGTGAATTCGGCGGAATGGTACGCCTGGAATCCGCCCACCTGGGCCAATGGTTCGCCGCGCTTGATGTAACCGAATCCGGTGGATGGGAACGACGGCGAAATACCCAACGTCACGATCTGGCCCTGCTGCGCCAGTTCGCCCGCAGCAGCCAGCACGCGTCGAAACTTCTCCTTATCCGCGATATGCTGATCGGCAGTCACCACCGCGATGACGGCATCGGGATCGCGCTGCTGGATATGCACCGTTCCCAGACCGACCGCCGGGCCGGTATCCTGACCGAACGGCTCCACAATAAAGTTTTCGCGGGGGATGTGTGGCACGAGCTGGCTAAGCTGGTCCACATGCTCACGCCCGGTCACGACACAAATCCGTTCGGGCGGCAGCAGGGGTTCCAACCGCTCAACGGCAATCTCAAACATAGTTCGTTCCTCGACCAATGGCAGCATTTGCTTGGGACGACCCTTCCGACTCAACGGCCAGAGCCGCGTACCGCCGCCGCCCGCCATGATCAAAGCGTACAAGTGATCCATTGTCTTTCATCCAATCCCAGTGTTAATCTCAGCGCATCAATCCAAACGATAGTGCTCGCCCCCACCCCGCGACAAGACATACTGCATGTTTTCGACCCGCTGCACCATGCCTTTCATTTCCATCAGGGTCAACGTGCCGCTCACGTCGGCCACCGGCAAGCCGCTGCGCTGGCACAGATCATCAATGTGTACCGGCTCGTCGGACAGGTAGCGGAGCAGCGCTTCTTCGGCGGGCGTGGATGGCACCACCGCGCGCATCTCGGTACGTATGGCGACCGTGTTGCGCGTCAGGTTCAGTTCGTCCAGAATATCATCTGCCGTGAGCACCAGCTTGGCCCCGGTCTGGATCAGGCGATTGGTTCCCACGCTGTTTTTTGCAGTAATATTGCCCGGTACGGCGAACACATCCCGGCCATGTTCGCCTGCCGCGCCAGCCGTGATCAACGCGCCGCTGCTTTCCGGCGCTTCCACCACCACGACTCCCAACGACAAGCCGCTGATCACCTGGTTACGCGCCGGGAAATTTTTACCCTCCGGTCGCGTACCGGGGGAAAACGGCGTCACCAACGCGCCGTGCTGTGTAATGTCGGCGGCCAGCTTACGGTGTTCGGGCGGATATATCACGTCAATCCCACAGCCCAACACCGCAATCGTCCGACCTCCGGCTTCCAGGGCGGCAGTATGAGCCGCCGCGTCAATGCCCCGCGCCATACCGCTCACAATCGTGATACCGGCCTGAACCAGCGAATCCACCAATTGGGCGGTCACGCTGCGCCCGTAATGGGTGGGGATGCGTGTGCCGACAAATGCCACCGCCCATTGATCGGCATCAAGCAGCGTACCTTTGACATACAGCACGGGAGGAGCGTGGGGAAGTTCCCGGAGCAACGCTGGATAATCGTGATCATCCAGCGTCAGGATGGTAGCGCCTGACGCATCGACATCGCGCTGCGCCTGATCCAGATCAATCAATGGGCGTGTTTGCAAGAAACTTGCCAGGGAGCGCTGGTCCAAACCAGCATTGTGCAGATCGGCTTCGGAAGCATACCAGGCGCGTTCCAGGTCACCAAAATACTCGCGCAGGAGTTCCAACCGGATCGGGCCAATGCCTTTGACCAGGTTGAATCCCAACCAATATTTTCGCGCGCTCATCAGTCACCCAACAAGCCGTCCATCAAACGAACCGTCATCCGGCCCGCATCGATATCGATATCTACCACGCACTCATCAATGGCGGGCAACAGGATTTCGCCGCGCGGCCCGTTGACTACGTACACGTCGTTGGCCCCGGTTTCGATGATTTCGGCCACCTGCCCCAGAAACTCACCATCTTCGGTATATACGTCCCAACCGATGGCCTGAAACAGGTAAAATTCACCTTCTTCGAGCGGCACCGCATCGTCAAACGCGACCATCACATACAGGCCGCGCAGCCGATCCGCCGCGCTGCGGTCTGAAATCCCTTCCAGGTGCAAGATGAGATACTGCTGGTGTTTGCGCGCATTGGCAACCCGGTAGGTTGTCACGCTGCCCGCATCATCAGGATCGGAACCGAGGTGAAGCTCCGTATCCGGCGTAATGCGTTCGGGGTAATCCGTCATAACCTCGATGCGCAGTTCGCCACGAATGCCATGCGGACGCAGGACCCGGCCCAACAGCAAAAATGAGGGAGGCATGGGGTTAGATGATTTCGAGATTGATACGTTTGCCTTGTTTGGCCGCCAGGACACGCACCAACACGCGCATGGCGTTCGCTACCCGCCCACTCTTGCCAATCACGCGGCCCATATCTTCCTGGGCGACCTGCAATTCCAGCGTGATCGAGCCACCGTGCTCGATCTCGTTGACCTCCACCTGGGAGGGATCGTCCACCAACGATTTGGCAATATATTCGACCAACTCTTTCATAATCTATTTTCCTCGTGATATAAGATCAATGCGGACAGCAGCGAAGCCGTCCGCATGTTGTTACACGACTGGTAAACCGCGCGATCTTACTCGGTCTCGGCGGGTTCAGTGTCTTCAGCGGCCCCGGCTTCTTCGGCGTCTTCCACCATTTCATCAGCAACTTCAGCGTCTTCTACCACTTCGTCGCTGGCTTCTTCCGCCGCCTCAACCGCTTCGGCAACTTCTTCTTCGCTCGCGGCTTCAGCGCGGGCTGCTTTCACAGCGGCTTTGGCTTCTTTGCTCATCGGCGGGTAGCTGGTCTTGGGGCTAATCGCGCCCTGTTCCGACGCTGCGGCTTGAGCTTCCTGGACGAGCGTTTCCAGTGCTTCGCCCTTACACAGACGTTCATAACGGGCCAGCGTGCCGGTCTTGCCAAGAATACGGCGCACGGCATCGCTAGGCTGCGCGCCCACGCTCAACCAGTGCAGCGCCCGATCTTCTTCGACCGCCATAGTGTCCGGCTGAGTACGCGGGTTGTAGAAGCCAATGATCTCGATGTAGCGCCCATCGCGCGGGCTGCGTGAATCGGTAACGACGATACGATAACTGGGTTGTTTCTTGCGCCCCACACGGCGCAGACGAATCCGAACCATTTCCTGTTTTGTCCTTTTCCTGTTGGCGATGTGCCTATTTCTTCATTTGGAACTGCTGCATGGCCGCGTGAGGGTACGGCAGGGAAGGCTGCCGGAAACAGGCCGCAACAGGCGGGGCTTGGCCCCATTTACCTAATCGAATTGCCTTAACCAAACATGCCGGGAATACGGGGCATTTGCCCCTTTCCAAGCATCTTCATCATGCGCTGCATCTCGCGGAACTGCTTGATGAGCGCGTTCACATCCTGTACCGATGTGCCGCTCCCGGCAGCGATGCGCCGTTTGCGGCTGGCGTTCAGCATTTTGGGATTCCGGCGTTCACCGGGCGTCATCGAGCGGATAATCGCCTCGACTTTCCGAAGCTGCTGCTGCGCCTGTTCGTTGTCGATGTTAAGCTGCTGGCGCATCCGGCCCATGCCGGGAATCATATCGAGCACCTGCCCGATACTGCCCATCCGTTTCACCTGCTGAAGCTGCTTCAAAAAATCTTCCAGCGTGAACTGGTTTTTTAGCAGCTTGCGCTGGAGCTGCTCGGCTTCCTTCTCGTCAAAGGCTTCTTCGGCCTTCTCGATCAGGGTGAGCATATCGCCCATGCCCAGAATACGCGAGGCCAGCCGGTCCGGGTGGAACAATTCCAGCCCGTCGATCTTTTCGCCGGTCCCCATGTATTTAATCGGCACGCCCGTTACCGCGCGCATCGAGATCGCCGCCCCACCGCGCGCGTCACCGTCCACTTTGGTCAGGATCAGGCCGGTCAGCCCAAGACGCTCGTTAAAGCCCTCAGCAATGTGAACGGCTTCCTGCCCGGTCATGGCGTCCGCCACCAGCAGGATTTCGGCGGGATGGGTGCGATCCCGGATCGCTTCCAACTCGGCCATCATGCTGTCGTCGATTTGCAAACGGCCCGCCGTATCCAGAATCACCACGGTGGCGTTATCAGCTTTGGCGGCGGACAGGCCGCGCGCACAGATATCGGGCGGCGCGGCGTTGGTGCCCTCTTCGTGATACGGGACCTGGATTTGTTTGGCAAGCGTGACCAACTGGTCCACCGCTGCCGGACGGTACGTGTCACCCGCTACCAGCCAGGGACGCCATCCATCACGGCGCAGCATCAGCGCGAGCTTGGCGGCAGTCGTCGTTTTACCGGACCCCTGCAACCCGACCAGCATAATCACACGCGGCGTCGCCCCGCTCAAATTCAAGCGGCCCGGCTGCCCCAGCGTGTCGATCAGTTCCTCGTGAACGATCTTGATCACCTGCTGAGAAGGCTTCAGGGCTTTTTGAACTTCCGCGCCAATCGACCGTTCTTTAACGCGCTTAATGAAGTCTTTGGTTACTTTGAGGCTGACGTCCGCTTCCAATAACGCCATGCGTACTTCACGCATCGCGCTGCTGACGTCATCCTCGGTCAGCTTACCCTTGCGGCCAAGCTGCTCAAAGACATTGTGAAGGCGATCACTCAGGCTCTCAAACATAACCCGTTTAGCCTAAACCTCGTGTGAATAACGGCTGGAATTGTAAATGATAGCAAGGGGCGCGTCAAGCGGGAGTCGTGATCGCGCGCAGGCATACACACTCCCGGTAACGGCCTCTGGCAATAGTTCCCGGCTATAATTTCTACAACATATCGGGAATTTGTTCCGGGTGTTCGGCCACCATGACGCCAACTGCATTCAGCGCCGCGATCTTGTCCGCCGCCGTACCACTGCCACCTTCCACGATGGCTCCGGCGTGGCCCATGCGCTTACCGGGCGGCGCGGTCTGCCCGGCGATAAAAGCAACGACCGGCTTGGTCATGTTATCCGCGATATATTCCGCTGCTTTTTCCTCGTCCGTGCCGCCAATCTCACCGATCAGGACGATTTTCTCGGTCTGGGGATCGTCCTCGAACAGTTGCAGCACGTCGATAAAATTGGTCCCATTGATCGGATCGCCGCCAATGCCGACGCAGGTACTTTGCCCGATTCCTTTCTGGGTCAGGGCGTACACCACCTCGTAGGTCAAGGTGCCGCTGCGCGATACCACGCCTACACCGCCG
Source organism: Anaerolineae bacterium (assembly GCA_016934195.1). Lineage (GTDB taxonomy): Bacteria > Chloroflexota > Anaerolineae > Aggregatilineales > Aggregatilineaceae > JAFGTJ01. The sequence continues at coordinate 14,928 of JAFGTJ010000447.1, forward strand.
GGTATCGCAATATGACCGGGCATAATGCCGACTTTCGCCTGATCGGGAGTCAGCAAACCGGGACAGTTCGGCCCGATCAGGCGGCTGCGGCTCTGATCCAACTGGACACGCACTTTCATCATATCCAGCACCGGAACGCCTTCGGTAATGCACACGATCAACTCGATCCCGGCGTCAATCGACTCAAAGATCGCGTCGGCGGCAAACCGGGCCGGAACATAGATAATACTGGCATTGGCCCCGGTCGATTCGCGCGCGGCCTTGACCGTATCAAACACCGGTTTACCGACCGCCCATTCACCGCCTTTGCCGGGAGTCACGCCGCCTACAACATTCGTGCCGTATTCGATCATCTGCTCCGTGTGGAACATCCCTTCGCGCCCGGTGATGCCCTGGACCAACAATCTGGTATTTTTGTCTGCCAAAATAGCCATTTTTGACGTTTCCCCTATGCGCTTTTCGTGGCTTCGACAGCCTTCCGAGCGGCGTCAGCCAGCGTTGCCGCCGTGACCATGTTCGGCAGCGCGGCGTTATCAATGATCTCGCGCCCCTCTTTTTCGTTGGTGCCGACCAACCGCACCACCATCGGCAGATCGGTCCGAACTTCGCCCAACGCGGCCAGAATACCGTTAGCCACCTCGTCGCAGCGCGTGATGCCGCCGAAAATATTAAACAACACCGCTTTGACGTTGGGATCGGCCAGGATAATACGCAGTGCCGCCGCGACCGTTTCCGCCTTCGCGCCGCCGCCGATATCGAGGAAATTGGCCGGAGAACCGCCGAACAATTTGGTCATATCCATCGTGGTCATCGCCAGCCCTGCCCCATTAACCATGCAGCCGATCTCGCCGTCAAGCTGGATATAACTCAGGCCCGCCGCCCGCGCCTGGGTTTCGGCCTGCGGTTCGGCGCTGGTATCGCGCATTTCGGCCAGATCGGGATGGCGATAGAGCGCATTATCGTCAATCGACATTTTGCCATCTACGGCCAACAAATTGTTATTGCCGTCGATGATCAACGGGTTGATCTCGGCCAACGTCGCGTCGCTCTCCACGTAGCAGCGGTACAGGCTCCTGGTGATAGCAATAAACTGCTTCCACAATTCACGCGGGAGGTTAATGCCATACGCCAGGTTGCGAATCTGGTAATCACGCAAACCCAGGAACGGATCGACGTGTTCCCGAATGATCTTATCGGGCGCGGTGCGGTTGACTTCCTCAATATCCATGCCGCCCTCCGCGCTCGCCATGATCAACGGTTTGCGCGCGGCGCGGTCATTGGTCACACCGAGGTAAATTTCAGCCTGGATATCGGAAGCCGGATCAAGCAGGACGCGCAGCACCTTATGGCCCTTAATATCCATCCCCAGAATATTCTCGGCGTGCTGCTGCGCCTCGCCGGGAGTCTGAGCAAGTTTCACGCCACCGGCCTTGCCGCGCCCGCCAGTCAAGACCTGGGCTTTAACCACAACCGGCGATCCGAATTCTTGAGCAATCTCGTAGGCTTCCTGGGGGGTACGAGCCACTTTACCCTGGGGGACTGGTACACCAAACTCGGCAAAACGGTGTTTTGACTGGTACTCGTGCAGATTCACCAACACGCCTCCATTGGTCAGACTATATTCAACCAGAGTATAGCAGCACTACCTGCCAAACAGGATAGACAGCACCAGAGCATATTAGCTCATGCCGGGCACCACAAACCCGAACATGCTGCCCTGATCGGGCGCGCTTTCAAAAAAGAACTCGCCACCCAGCAGTTTGATGAAACCCATCGCAATCGGAATGCCCAGGCCATGTCCTTTAAACGAACGCACCAGTTCGCTGTCCGCCCGCCAGAATAACTCGCCCAGGTGCGACTGTTCTTCCTCGGTCATACCGATCCCGTTGTCGGTCACGGATACCTTCAACCTGCCATCTATACCTTCGGCCTTCACGGTAATTTCGCCGCCTTCCGGGGTGTATTGCAGCGCATTCACCACCAGTTTTTGTAACGCCTGGGCCAATCGGCTGCTGTCCAGGTTAAGCAGCGGCAGGCCAGACGGTGTATCGAACATGAGCGTGTGCCCGCGCTCGGTTGCCAGATCGCGCGTTTCTTTTTCCACCTGAAGCCCGACATTTTTATACATATCCATCTTGGAGTCCAGCCGCATTCGCCCCGACTGAATTTTGCTGATATCGCTGATATCGGCAACGAGATGCTCCATACGCGAGACGTTGGACCGGATCACTTCAACAAACTGCTGCTGCTGTTCATTGAGCTGACCCACGATATTTTTGCCAAGCATGTCCGAATATCCCTTGATGCTGGTCATCGGTACGCGAATCTCGTGGACCATCACCGACACGAACCTGGCATTCATGGCGATCAGGTCCTCAATCTCCTGGCGCAGCGCTGCGACCTCCTGGCTATCGTCGTGCTGCGAACTGTTTTGTTGATCACCCATCGTAGACGTTACCTCCTCGCAGACAAAAACTGCTGCGCATGAATCCGTAATTCCTTATAAAACCTCACTAACCATAAAATAGAACACCCCGGCCTGTCAAATAGACCGGGGTGTACAAAACCTATGACTATTGCTTCTCGCCGCATAGGTGATGGACTCAAGCAACCTCTGTCCGGCGGCTGCGCCAGTTCCCCAGAAAATCCAGCAGGGGACGGCGCGACGCATACAACACCACCACGCTCGCCACGCCGCCGACGCCAATACCCGCCGCGATCTGGGTACGGGGCGGCAGATGGCGCACCCGATCCAATAAGGTGAACGCCCCTGATATATCAGCCTCACACAGTTGGTAGCGAAGATTCGCCACAAAATCTTCGGAAGGGGAAACTTCGGGCAGCGCCTGATTGATACGCTCGGCCAATTCCAGCAGTTCCTCAACCTGATCGGGCAGTTGATCACCATAATGGGTCGCCAGCCAATCGCGGCTAAACGCCCCCGTCACCAGGGCCTCCGCGTGAGCCATCAATAGTTCTCGGACCGGACGGTTGAACAGCGACATTGTTAGCTACTCCTGGTTAACTTGGTCTTCTTGATCATCATGCCAATTGGAACGCCCCAAACCCAACCGCCGCCAGCGATCCTGGGAAGAATCACCATCCTGCTCTAAATTGCTGCGCAAAACCAGCAAGGTTCGATGGTAAAGGGACTTGATCGCGCCCTCTGTGCGATTCATGATCGCGCCAATTTCAGCGTTGGAAAGCCGCTCCACAAACTTCAAAAGCAGCAACTGCTGGCGGTCTTCAGGCAACTGCTGAATCGATTCGAGCAACCTGTCCGCCTCCTCAAGATTCTCGGCGGCGGTTTCCGGCGCAGCAGAACTCATATCACTGGCAAGGTAATCATCCAATGGGACCATCGTCCGGCGGCCCCGGTCACGGTGCCAGTTAGCAACCAGATTATGAGCAATCCGGTACAGCCACGCCGAAAACGGCACGCCGCGATCTGTATACCGGTGAATATGCCCCAATGCCCGAAAAAAAACGCGAGAGGTCAAATCTTCGGCATCCTGGTGATTTCCGGTCCGGTAGTACACGTAGTTGTAAATTTTGCGCACGTAGCGGGTATACAATTCGCCAAATGCCGCCGAATCATCCACCGCCCACACCACCAATTGGGCATCCTCGGCATTCATATAATCGCGCGCGAGCTGGTCATTAACACCAGTCATGCGTACTAACACCTCATCTCTACAAAGGTTACGAAGGTAGAGTATACCACCGCCGGATTTCGCTGTCGCCATGCGCCGCTGCTATAATCTGCCCCATGAACCGAGCACTCACCCAACAACGGATACGCATTACATTCGGCAAACACGGCGCGATGCGCTATGTCGGCCACCTGGACCTCGCGCGCGCCTGGGAACGCATTTTCCGCCGGGCGCAGGTGCCGCTGGAATACACTCAAGGCTTCAATCCCCGGCCCCGGCTGCAATTCGCGGCAGCGCTGGCAGTCGGCGTAACCAGCGAGAGCGAATACCTGGACGCATGGCTGATCGAGCGGTTAGACGACGACCTGACAGCCTGGATCACGCAGCTTAACACGGTCTGTCCGGCAGGGCTGCGCGTCACCGGCGTGATCGAGGTGCCGGTGCAGGGTGATGCGCTGCCGACCCTGGTAGAATGGTCGGAGTATGTGATCACGCCCTTTGATAAAACACTCGACACCGACGATTTACATGCCCGCGCACAGACACTGCTCGATCAGCCCACCATCAAACGCCAGGGACGAAAAAAAACCTACGATCTGCGCCCGCACATTCTGGACCTGCTGGTAGACGAGCACGGCAACCTGATCGCACACCTCAGCACATCGGAACACGCCAACGCCCGCCCGGATGAACTGCTCGACGCGATGGGACTTGAACTGGGGCAGGTGCGCGTCCACCGCCGCCGCCTGCATCTCCGCAGCGAAGGGTAACGAACACACCCGCCCACAAAAAGAAAGCGGCGCGCGCCCTGACAGCCCGTGCCGCTTGCCTTGCTTCCTATTCGCGGTGAATCACACTACTGGCAACAAATCTCCCCTAACACCCGGTCCAGCGCCTCGGCGGAGGGCCGAAGGTCTGCCTCGGTGAGATGCACCAACGGGGCCTGGATGAGATGGGTTGTTTCGTGCAGGTTGGGACGGTGCTCATCCACGTAGATCAGACCAGTGATAAACTGGTTCTCTATCCTGGCTTCCTCAATCAACCGGAACGCTGCCAGCTTATCGGTCGGATCGTGTTTGACGGGATCGAGCTTGCGCAGTACCAGATGGGACCCGTCGTGCATCCTCACCGCCTGCACCTGACCCGGCTCGTGTACATCCACGATGATCGGATCGTATTCCGGGATAAATGTGATATCTTGCAGCGCTTCCTCGTGCAGCTTGCCATAAGGATAGCTTTTGGTGGACGTTTCGTGATTATTGAAGGTTACACACGGGCTGATGATATCCAGCACCGCCGTACCCTTGTGGCTTAATGCCGCCTTAAGCAGTTCGCGAACCTGCTTGGCATCCCCGGCAAACGACCGCGCTACAAACGACACATCCGCCGCCAGCGCTTCCAGGCAGATATCAATGGGCGGGAGTTCGTTGAGACCCGCGTATTTCAACTCCTGGCCGATGTCCGCCGTTGCGGAAAACTGGCCTTTGGTTAACCCATACACGCCGTTATTCTCCACGATGTAGATCATGGGCACATTGCGGCGGACCATGTGTTTAAACTGCCCCAACCCGATGCTGCCCGTATCCCCATCACCGCTGACGCCGATTCCGGTCAAATCACGGTTAGCCATGATCGCCCCGGTTGCCAGGGCTGGCATACGCCCATGCAGCGCGTTGAATCCATGCGACCGGCCCAGGAAATAGGCCGGTGATTTACTGGAACAGCCAATCCCGCTCAGCTTAATGATCCGGTGTGGCTCGATGGACAATTCATAACACACGGCGATGATCTGATTCGAGATGGAGTTATGGCCGCAGCCCTGGCACAATGTCGAAGGGCGGCCCTTGTAATCGTTACGTTGCAAACCAATCTGATTGACTCGTGTACCCATGCTTGTTACCGCTCCTGTTCCCGTTCCTGAACCGCCCGTGTCAGCCAGCGCGGAGCCAACGGCATCCCATCCAGGTACGCAATTGACTTCACTTTCGGAGCCAGATCAGGATATTCCATGTAAATGATCTTTGCCATCTGGCCGTCGGTGTTGTTTTCGACCACGTATACCCGGTCACAACGCCGGATAAAATCGCGGGTGGCATCGCTTAACGGCAGCGCGCGCAGCCGCAGATAACTTGTTTCAATACCTTGCTCGCGCAGCAAATCGCGGCTCTCCACAATACAGGCGTCGGTGGTGCCATACGCGATCAAGCCGATCTCGGTTCCAGCCACTTCATCCACCACCGGCGGGGGAACCAATGCGCGCGCCGTATCAAACTTGCGATTCATGCGCTCGATGTTGGCAACCCAATCGTCGGGCCGCTCGCTGTAAATGGCTTTCTCATCATGACCGGTGCCGCGCGCGAAATAGGCCGCATCCGGGTGATCAGTGCCGGGCAGTGTACGGTACGGAATGCCATCACCGTCTACATCCTTGTAGCGGGCAAATTCCCCGGCGCGCTGAATATCCTCTGCCGTCATCACCTTGCCGCGATCCATCGGCTGATCCGGGTACTCGAACAATTTCCCCATCCACAAATTCATGCCCAGATCGAGATCGCTGAGCACGAACACCGGGGTTTGCAGCCGTTCGGCCAGGTCAAACGACTTCCAGCCAAACTCAAACGCATCTTCCAGACTGCTCGGCAGCAGCACAACATGTTTGGTATCGCCGTGTCCCAGGAAATAAGCCGCCAGCACATCGCCCTGTGAGGAACGAGTCGGCAGGCCGGTGCTTGGCCCAACCCGCTGAACATTCCAGATCACAATGGGGACTTCGGCATAATAGGCCAATCCCGCAAACTCGGTCATCAATGACATACCAGGACCAGAAGTCGCCGTCATCGCCCGCGCACCGGCCCACCCCGCACCCACTAACATCCCTATCGCGCCAATTTCATCCTCGGCCTGAATAATCGCATATGAGGCTTCGCCAGTGTCCGGATTGGTGCGCATATCGCTCAAATAAGTACGCAGCGCGTCAATCATGCTGGTAGATGGCGTGATCGGATACCAGGCCACGACCTGCACGCCGCCGAATGCAGTCCCCAACGCGCCCGCCGAGTTGCCATCAAGCAGCAGCATCCCATCGGTTTTACCCTCCATACGCTCGACCGTGAACGGATCGTTTTTCGGGAGGTTATCCTGTGCCCAATCATACGACAGGCGCACCAGGGCCATATTCATATTGACCGGCTTCGGCTTGTTGCTGAAATGGAAGTTGAGCGCGTACTCGATCTGTTCCAACTCGATATTTAACAGGGTCGCCAGCACACCCACGTAGACCATATTAGACACATACGATACGAAACTGGATGGTGTACCCGATTCATCAACTAATGCCTTAACGGGCACGGGATAATAAACCACATCATCCCGCTTGTGCTTGATCTTCCATTCTTCCGGGTACAGAACGATCCCACCAACGGCCAGATTGGTGATATCTTCCTCAACCGTCTGAAGATTCATCGCCACCAGGATATGATAATCTTCCCGGCGCGCAATATACCCGTCTTTGCTGAGACGGATCGTGAACCAGGTGGGCAGTCCCTGGATATTGGATGGGAAAATATTCTTGCCACTGACAGGCACCCCCATCCTGAAGATCGCGCGCAACAGGGTCGAGTTAGCCGTCTGGCTGCCCGATCCGTTTACGGTTGCGATCATGATCTGGAAATCGTTAACAACCGGCTCTTGATCGGCCATTAACGAATCCAAAGGAGAGGTCTGGACATCGCTCATGTTGATTTTGGCTCCTAAGGGTTAATTTCAGCCTATTCTTCACTGTGTTTTTTCAAAATACCTACTCAAAAAAAGGAAAAACCGGCGGCACTTCGGTTCCCGGTTCCGCCGCAACGGGCTGATCTATATAACGGAGCAGTTCCATATGCTCCTTCAAGGCCCGCCAGCCGCCATCAAAATCCTGTTGTGCGACACACTCTACCATACGTTCGTGGTAATTCCATACTTCGCGGTGGTACGACAACTCGGCATATAAAGCAAGGCCAAACGCTTTATATGCCACCCAGTACGCCTGGAGGATGCCCTGAACAAACGGGTTTTCCAAGCGCTTGAAAAAGGTGAGATGCAAACGGCGGTGTTCTTCAAACGGGACGATGACGGGGATACAATGGAGCTTGTCGCGCGCGTGGACGATCAACTGGCGTAGAAACAAGATGTCTTCCGGCATTAACAGTGCTACCGCTTCGTGCCAAAAACTAAGTTCAACGCTGTTACGCAGTTTGGAAAAATCCTGGAAATGCACGCGATTCAGGCCCAACGCATAAAGCACGCTCAGCGAAGCAGCGGGAGCGAAGTTGAACGGTTGTACCTGGGTGCCGGTGCGGGGCTTGATCTGAACCAGCCCCAACGTGCGGGCTACTTCTAATTCTTCACGAACTTTACTGACGCTGACTCCCAATTCGCGGCTTAGCTCGGCTATCGTCGGAAGGCGTTCGCCAGGGAGAATGTGGTGTTTAACTATATACTGCAAGATATCCGAGTCTAAACCAGAAGGGAGCAAGGACTATCACCTCCATTCCATTAATCCGATTAATCATATTAATCGGACGTTATGGTACCATTATAGGCTAAATACCGGTCCATTGACAATAAATTTTCTAGATTTAGAAGCTTCTAATCTTGGGTTTGAGTATCATCGGGTGGCAACCACGCCTGGTATTTGGAATCAGCAGTCGGGGCCGATTTCCCGTTCTCAGAAGATGCCGGTGGTTTGGATGATGTAGGAGACACAGCAGACGGGGCCACGCCGGACTTCGATTTCCCGGCCTGTTCCAGGTCTACGGATTCCTCGACCATGCGCAGAGTATTATTAATCAGTTGGTTGCCCTGAAGATTCTTGCGGGCTTCGTTCGCACCCTGGGACAACTCGCGGGCGGTGTCCATCAGTTCCTTGCCTTCAGGACCAAGCTCCTCTTCCAGATCGGCTATGACCTGTGCCCAGATAACGCGCGCTTTACGCACCAGACGACCCAGTTCGCGCGCCCATTTCGCGGTATTTTTGGGGCCACCAATGATAAACAAAGCCAGCATTACAATTAACAATTCGGCAAATCCAACACCAAAAAGACCGTTCATTTACCGTGCCCTCAAATATCCTCGAAACTGCCTCAACACTATTTATTATCTCAAGTCTGGTCGGGCGATTCCAGCTCTCCAACCGGCTGTTCCTGGCTGGCGACACCCACACCGACCAGGATCAGGGCCGAACCGATCAATTGCAGTCCGACCGGCCACTCATCCAAAAAGATGATTGCCAACAGACCGGTCCCTACCGGTTCAACCAGGATCACCAGGCTCACGTAAGCAGCGGACAGAAACCCCAGCGCGTAATTAAACGACGAATGGCCGATCAACTGCGGCACCAATCCAAGCAGCAGCATCCAGACATACGCTTCTGAGGGCAGTCCCCCGACCTGCTGGCCGGATACCGCCACGACTGCCAGCATCACAATTGCTGCCGCGCCATACACCAGCCAGATATAGACCATCACGCTCAACCGGGCACGCAGCCGCCGCCCGATCATAAAATAAATGGCGGCCATCAGCGCGCCTGCTAACGCCAACCCGTTACCCAGTAACGGATCGCTGCGGGTAGGCGGTGTACCCGATTCGCCACTCAGTCCGACCAGCACACCGCCGCCAAACGCCAGCAGCAAACCGAGAACCGTCCAGCGTCCCAGACGCTCGCCTAAAAATACCGGGGCCAGCAGCGCCACCCATAACGGATTCGTCGTCACCAACACCACGCTGTTGACCACTGCCGTATATTCCAGCGACGTGATCCAGGTCGAAAAATGCACGCCCAGCACAATCCCTGCCAGCAGCGCCCACTTGAGATCGTTCCATGTTACAGTACGCAGCTCGTGCTGGTAGCGGTGCAGGACAATCGGCGTCAAGACGACCGTTGCCACACACAACCGCGCCGCCGCCAGCACCAATGACGGCGCGCCGTGATCCTGCGCAAACCGGACCAGAATCGCGGCGGTTGACACGGCCATCAGACCTACCACCAACGCCGCGTAGGGTCGCCAATTGGGAACCATCACGGATGGAGCAGCCGGGCGCGCTTGTTCGGTCATACCTGTTCCTGTTTAACGGCTGTTTTATCAGCGCGCCACCCGTTGCGGCGCGGCACAATGGCACGGGCAATACGGTCTTCGCTATAAATCACCTCAACCGGCATATCATAGGAAGTCGATAGGGTGTCTTCGGTTAAAACATCCGACGGCGAACCCGCCGCCACAATACGCCCGGTCTTCATCACAATCACATGATGCGCGTATAATAGCGCACTATTCGGATTGTGCGACGAAATCACAAACGATACCCGGTTTTCGGACAATTCGGCCACTGTCTCCAGGACTGACCGCTGGTTATGGGGATCAAGATGGGCGGTTGGCTCATCAAGCAGCAAAACGTCCGTTTGTTGGGCCAGTCCACGCGCCACCAGCGTTAGCTGGCGCTCGCCGCCGCTCAAGTCGGTATAAGGCCGGTCGCGCAGCGCCCCTAAACCCACCTGCTCTAGCGCCTCGTCCGCAATGTCGTAATCCTGGCGACCGGGAGTCCCGAACAAACCGAGATACGGTGTCCGGCCCATCAAAACCACCTGCCGCACCGTGTAGGCAAAAACCGGGCTGTGCATCTGCGGCACCATCCCGACCCGCTGCGCTCGTTTGTGCGCCGGAATCCGGCGAATGTCCGAGCCGTTGAACAACACCCGGCCCGCCTGGGGCGCGCGGATGCCGCCTAGAATTTCCAGCAAGGTCGTTTTGCCACAGCCGTTATGTCCCAGCAGGAACACGATAGCATTCGGAGCTACCGACAGGCTGACATCCCGCAGCACCGGCTGGCCCGGCTGGTACGCATAACCCAACGCCTCGGCTTGTAGAACTACTGCCATCCCGTTTTATTCACCCGCAATATCACCAATAAAAGCGGCACCCCAACAATACCGGTAAACACGCCCAATGGAACCTCGCTGGCCCACAGAGTACGCGACATGGTATCGATCAGTAGTAAGAACACTGCACCCATCGCCATAGATACGGGGATCAACCGCTGGTGATCCGGGCCGACTAACGTGCGCGCCGCATGGGGAATCACCAACCCCACCCACCCGATCACGCCGCCAACCGATACCGCCATCGCTGTCATAAACGTGCTGACGACGATGATCAGCAGCCGGATACGGGTCGGATTCAGGCCCAACGCCTGCGCCTCGCCATCCCCCAGAGAGAGCACATTCAACCGCCAGCGCACCATCCACATAAACACCATGCCGGACAGCGTGACGACCAGCAACGCGGGGATATCACTGCGCGTCACGCCCGTCAGCCCGCCCAACAACCAATAGGTGATTGCGGGCAGCGTATCCAGCGGATCGGCCACGTATTTGAGCAGCGAAGTCAGCGAGCCGAAAAACGATCCGACCAGGATGCCCACCAGCGTTAACACCAGCATCGGCGCGCTGTAGTACAGGCGGCTGACCAGAAAAGCGAGCATGACCGCCAGCAGCCCAAAGAAAAAAGCCGACATCTGAACGTACACCATCCCGGCATTAAGCAGCAGCATCAACGCCGCGCCAAACCCGGCCCCGGACGTGACTCCCAGGATATTAGAATCGACCAGGGGATTCCGAAAAATCCCCTGGAAAGCCGCACCTGTCACCGCGAGACTGGTCCCGATCAGCATGGCCGCCGCGATGCGCGGAAGGCGAATGCGCGTCACGAGATTGTATTCGATATCCGGCTCAAACGCCGGATCATGGCTGGAAACAGCGTAATCGTACAACGCCTGCGCCACGTCTCCCGGCGGGATTTCGTAGCGACCCAGTCCAATGGTATACACGGCCACCGGCAGCGGCAGCAGCAGCAGCGCCCAATACAACCCGCGTTGGACAGCCTGCTTACGGCGCGATCCACGACTCACCCGCACAAACCCTGCACTTCTTCAGCCAAGATCGCGTAATCGTAGAACATGTTGTAGAAGAACTCGACCTCCGCCTCACAGCCCAAATCCACCTGATCGGGATACAGCGTTTCGGCCATCCACATGATGCCTAGAATCGAGTCCGGTAACGGCGTGTCCCAGGGCGAAATGAACTGGGGCAACTGGTACACCCGACCCGCTTCCACTGCCGGAACAACGGCCCATTCATCCGATTCGGTGATCGCCTCGACGGTCGCACCGCCGTAGGTCGGCACAAAAATCACGTCCGGGTTCCAGACAACGACCTGTTCCAGGTTGACGTCATTCCAGTAACCGGTTAATTCCTTGCTCACCGATTCGCCGCCCGCTGCCTCGACCATGGCCGTCTGGTACATATCGCCGCTGGCAGTCCGCAGCGGTTCCGTGCCGGAAAAATAGACGGTCGTGGTCGCCTCGATAGTGTCGGTCTGGTTCGCAATTTGCGCCAGCATCGCGTCATAATAGGCATTGAACTGGGCGGCGCGATAGGCGGCATTCGGCCCCAAAACCGCGCCGATAAGCGTCATCGACTCTTTGAGACGTTCCGGCGTTTCGCCCTCGAAGCGCAGAATCGGAATCCCCAATTCAGCCGCCGCGTCAAGCCACTGGGTACGCGCGCTGGTCAGAATCAGACCGGGGTGCAGCGCCGCGACTTCTTCCAGGTTGATCTCATTCTGGTTCAACGCCGATATCGCATTCATAACGGCGTCAAAGTTCGGATCAACCCGGCGCATGGCGTCCTGAACCGCCGGGCCGCGCACACCGATATAACTGGCAGCCAGCAGCCGTTCGCCCGCCCCCAATGTATACGCATAATAAGTAGCCACCCCATAAGCCGACGCAATCCCGCGCACCGGCTGAGGCACCTCGACCGTGACGCCGCCCTGGTCGGCGACTTCGACCACATCCGGCAGCAGTCCCAGGTCAATGGCGACTTGCTGACCATCGGCAGAGACGGCGTAATGTGCAAAACCGCCCATCACAACCGGATCGGCACTCGCGCCATCGCAACCGTTGCGATCCACGAACCGCAGTCCCAACTCCGGCAGCGGGACGTACACCCGGCTGAGCACGCCGCATTCGAGCACGGCGGGCAAAGTTTCAAAATTATCGTAGACCAGGATATCAGCTTTCCCTACCCCGGCCAACACTTCCTCATAAGACTCGACGTAGGACACATAAAACGTATAACTCTCAATCTGACCAAAAGCAGCGACCCACGCTTCGACCGGTTCCTGCGCGGACTCAACCGCCAACACCCGAATCGCACCGTCGGCCTGCGCGCTTACGAGATGGCTCAATGGCACCCCTGCCATCATCGCCACCAGGACTACAACCACGATACGCTTAACCATCTATACTCCTCCAAATAGTTGAAAAGAAAAGGTAGACCCACCAGGCAGACGCGAAAGCCGTTATAAATGACTCTCGCGTCCACCTTGTAAAACGCACCTATTAGAGCACTTTTGTAGCCTGAAGCCAACCAATTTCCTTGATGGCTTCCAATGAACCGAGGACCACGACCAGTCCCTTGTCTTTCACCTTGTCCAGCACGTCCGCCAGACGTTTGAAATCAGCCTGAGTCGTCGCCAGTATCTCGTCACGCATCTGTTGGCGCAGTTCGTCCGAATCGCCCACCAGATGGCGCATCATCGACGTGTAGCCCTTCGCGTCCGGCAGTTGATAAGCGTCCAGAATACCAATCGCGCCGACAATGGTTTTTAGCAGTTCGCTGTCGCTCAGATCAAGTTTACGCAGAAACTCGCCGGTTTGATCATAGGCGGTCAGCGTGTTTGCCAGATTCGGATCGCGGTAGGACAGGAAGGCCAGCGCCCCGGACCGGCGATCAAAGGTGCAGAAGCCGCCATAAGCGCCCCCCTGAACGCGCACCTGTTCCCACAACCAGGTGGTCTGCAAATAATTGACTACCGGGATGATCGAGCCATGCGGTTGGTAGTCCAGTTCGTACAGGTTCGCGCCTTTCGCCACGTAATTAACCTGGGCCGGGATCGTCAACCCCTCCGGCACAATACCGGGCTGGGGCGTCCACTGGTGCAGGGCAGGCGCAGCAGCGGGCAGTGCGGCCAGGAATGCGGCCAATTTCGGCTCGAATCCGATCCAGTTCTCAGCGTCCAGCGTGATATTGCACAACATCGTATTACGATTCACCAACAACTCGCGGATCATTTCCAGTTTCGCCAGAACCGAGGGCCAATCATTCTCGGCATCTTCGGCTAACCGGCGCAGGAAAAACAGGTATTCAAGGCCATTAATCTGCTCGGAGACCCAATCCGCCAGGTTGAGATGCGCCTGCAACCGCGAACGCACAACCGCGTGTCCCCTGGGAATTAATCCCGCTTCTTTGCCTGCTTTTTCTTCCAGCACAATCTGCCGGAAACGTTCGGGGTTATCCAGCTTGACCGTCAGCAGAATGTCGCGCAGGATGTCCAGCATATCGTCAGCCTGCTCTGGCGTTGATTTGGCTCGCAGAAGACTCCACGCCACCGCCTGATCCGCGTTTAGCGGCATAGCGGTCAGCGTAGCGGGTTGAATGCCGCCGGTCTTGCGGCCAATACGCTGCGACAGCTTGACAAAATCCTCGGCTGCCGTCCCCATTTCCAGCAGGGCGCGTCCAAACAGCCCCATATACGGCAAATATTCCTGGGGCAGCGTATACAAATTGAAGCCCAGGTCCAGGTACACGATACCGTTGGTGAACAGGTCGTGATACAACACCGGACTGCCGTGTATGTCCGATACCACCAGCGGAATCAGCTTATTCTGTTTGTCCAGGTCGTCCAATCCCAGGCTGGGAATCGTCGCCAGGGCTTCCGGCGTATCAGGTGTTTCTTGCATCTGCTTGAGAGTGCGCGTATCGTCGAGCACCCGTTGCAGATCGACCTCGCTCATGGACGCGCGCGCCTGGGCTAACC
>JAFGTJ010000448.1 GCA_016934195.1 Anaerolineae bacterium
ATCGCCCACGCGGGCGAAGCGTGCGGCCCGGAAAACATCTGGCAAACACTGGCCTACCTGCGGCCTGCGCGAATCGGGCATGGCGTGCGCTGCATCGAGGATTCGGCGCTGGTCACGCACCTCGTCGCGGAGGGAATTCACCTGGAAGTCTGCCCGGCGTGCAACGTGCAGATCAACATCTACGACACGGTTGCCGAACACCCCATCGACCGGCTGCACCAGGCGGGGATTTCAATCGGCATCAATACCGACGCGCGCGGCGTGACTCCGACCACACTCGGCCAGGATTACGCGCAGATGATCGCCACTTTTGGCTGGACGGCGCACGACTTTTTGACCTGCAACCAGAACGCCGCCGCCGCGTCTTTCGCGCCCCCGGCGCTCAAGGACCGGCTGGCGCAGCAGTTAGCGGAAGGGTACAGCGTTTGACCGATATCATTTTAGACGGCAGCCAGGGCGAAGGCGGCGGCCAGATCGTCCGCACCGCGCTGGCGCTGAGCGCCATTACCGGCCAACCGTTCGTGATCGACCATATCCGCGCCGGGCGCAAACCGGCGGGACTGCGCCCGCAGCACGTTACCGCGATCCACGCCGCCGCCGACATTTGCGCCGCCACTGTCAAAGGCGCGGAGGTTGGCGCGGACCGGCTGATCTTCACACCGGGCGAGCAGGTGATGGCGGGCGAGTATGAATGGGTGGTCGGCACGGCGGGATCGGCTCCGCTGGTGATCCAGACCGTGCTGCTGCCACTGGCGCTGGCGAACGGCGCGTCCACAATGCGCGTACACGGCGGGACGCACGTCCCCGGCAGTCCATCGGGGCACTATCTGCGCGACGTCTACATGCCGCTGCTGCTGGGACTGGGCGCGGACGTCGAGATTTACCTGGAAACGCTCGGCTGGGTCCCGCAGGGCGGCGGGGCGATCAGCGTCCAGACCGGCGGCGGCGCGCGGTTACGCCCGGCCCAACTGGTCGAGCGCGGCCTGATCGAGCGCGTTTTCGGGATCGCCGTTGGCTGCAACCTGCCCTCTCACATTCCGCAGCGCATCGCCAACCGCGCCGTTAATTTGCTGGAAAGCGTCGAGGTTCCCGTTGATATTCGCCCCTGCCGGACGCGCAGTATCAGCACCGGGGCGGGCCTGTTCCTGGCGGTGGAATACGGCAACGGGCGCGGCGGATTCGGCATGATCGGGCAAAAAGGGATGCCATCCGAGGAAGTGGCCGAAAAAGCCGTCACCGCGTTGTTGGATTTTCACGACAGCGGCGCGCCGGTAGACCGTTATGCAGCGGATCAACTCGTGATCCCGCTGGCGCTGGCCGAAGGCGCGAGCGCCTTCACCGCGCAGGCGATCACGTCCCATTTACGCACCAATATCGCGGTGGTGCGCCAGTTTGTCCACCGCGCCATTGAGATCGATGAACAGGCGCGCACAGTCAGATTTGCACCGGTTAGTGGTAAGTGGTGATTGGTGATTGGTTTTTAGTGATCAGTCCTGAATGGGCCGCAAACACCGGATCGTAACCAATAACCAATCACTAACAACCAACAACTGATCACTCCCATAAGATTTGGACAATAAGCATGTTCGAGATCGTATTTCTAGGCACATCGGCCAGCGCACCCTCGATTCACCGGGGGTTGGCGGCCCAGGTAGTGCTGGCAAAGAATCACCGTTTCCTGATCGACTGCGGCGAGGGCACGCAGCGCCAACTGCTCAAGAGTGGGATCGGCTTCAAGCGCCTCAACCGGATATTGATCACGCACGGCCACCTGGACCACATTCTGGGACTGGGCGGGCTGATGTCTACCTTTATGCGGTGGGAAAGCATCGACTCGCTGGAAATCTGGGGCGGGCAGTGGGCGTTGAACCGCGTCCAAGACCTGATCTTCGGCGTCGTGCTGGGGGGAGCCGAACCGCCCATGCCGCTGCACCTGATTGATGTTCACCCCGGCGTGCTGATGGAAGAGGCCGACTTTACGGTATCGGCTATCCCGGTCACGCATCGCGGGCGGGGCTGTTTCGGCTATGTGTTTCAGGAAAAACCGCGCCGCCCCTTCTTGCTGGAAAAAGCCGAAGCGCTCGGCGTCCCGGCGGGACCGGAACGGGCGCGGTTGGTGCGCGGCGAGGCGATCACGCTGGATAACGGGCGCGTGATCCAGCCGGACGAGGTGTTAGGCGAGGATATGCCCGGCGCGCGCCTGATCCTGACCGGTGACGTGGCGCGGCTGGACAACATCGCCGAGTTCGTGCAGGGCGCGCACGCGCTTGTCACCGAAGCGACCTACATGGACGAAGACGCGGCGATGGCGCAGCAGTTCGGCCACATCACGGCAGGGCAGGCGGCGCGGTTCGCGGCGGAAGTCGGCGTGCAAAGCCTGCTGCTGACGCATGTGTCGCGCCGCTACCGGGAGCGTGACGTGATCGAGGAGGCGCGGCAGTATTTCCCGAATACGATTGTCGTGCGCGACTTTGACCGGTTCCTGGTCACGAAGGGCCGCCCGGTGGAACGAGTCCAGCCGGAGTAATGTGACTCCGGCTGGTGGGTTGTCAGGAAAATTTGGGGATTGGAGGAACGGGTAGTTACAGCGAACGCCGGGACAGGAGCTTCCCGATCATGAGCGATGACGGCACCGAAGCGGCGAACCAGAGTGAAATTCCCATCAAGACGTTCAGCATTTCCACACCTTTTTCCTTAATTCTATATCAAGAATAGCATTATTCTACGTGGCATGTCAATTAAAAATCCTTAATTCCCGACCCATTCTAACCATCTTCTAAGGAAATAGCTAATTATCAAAATACCGGTGGTGCATTTTTTTGCCCCATTATCCGACTACACCGCAATACCGGGGGCGGAAGGGGCATAAACGACAACGCCCGGATCACACAATCCGGGCGCATGTCGATGTGTTATGTTCAGGCGTAGGGAGCCACTCCACTACCTGGCAAACAACTCAATGTGCAGATTATAGCAAAATCTACAATAAAAGTACAGTATCTCGAAGTATTTTATAGATTTTTTATGATAAATGGCACTTTTTCCAGGTGCCATTGTGCCATTTTTGCGACCCGCCCCCTACCGGATCAGTTCGTCGCGGCGCAGCGGCGCGGCAGCTTCCGCCGACTCGTCGTACTGCGTGGTGAGTCCGGCGGCCTGACGCGCGCGAATCTGTTCGGCGGCGGCGCGCACGGTCGGATCGGCGCTGGCGAGTCCGGCTTCCAGCAGGGAATCCGCGCCCCCGGCCATCAGGCTGACCGCGATGCGCAGGATCGCGGCCTGCACGGTGGGACTGGATTCGCGCTCAAACGCCCCGACCAGCAGACCGGCGGCGCGGGGATGGCGCGTCCAGGCCAACAGCCACACCGCCGCGATCCGCACCGCCGGGATATCGCGCGCCCGCGCGTTGTCCAGCGTACCCGCCAGCGCGTCCAGCAGATCATCGATCACGGGCAGATCGGCTAAATCAACGTGCAGGTAATTGGTGGCGTGGAACAGTCCGCGCAGCAGCGGTTCCTGGTCCGGGTCGGACGCGGCGCGCAGCCGGGCCACGAGATCGGGCAGCCCGTGTTCGCCGCGTAATTCGACCAGTGACAGCACCGCGTTATACACCACGTCAGGATCGGGATCATCCAGCGCGGCCTGGACTACCGGGATCGCGGCGGGCGTGTTGTTGGCCGAGAGCGCCTCCAATGCCTGGATGCGCACATCGGGATCGCGGGCGCGCAGCGTTTCG
>JAFGTJ010000449.1 GCA_016934195.1 Anaerolineae bacterium
AGCAGCGCCCCTACGAAATGTGGTCCCATTGAATTCGCCAACAACATCAGGTCATTCGTGGACCCTTTTTAAACGGAATGCTTGACGCCACCCGGCAATTTTGGGTAAAACCTGGGAGCTTGTCTCGCACTATCAAGGAGCCTCAATGGAGAGCACGCTCGTTGTTCAACTCTTTTTAGCCCTGGGTCTGATCATCGGGGCGGCGCAGTTGGCCGGATCGTTGGCGCGCGCGGTCGGCCAGCCGCGCGTTTTTGGCGAACTGGTCGCCGGGGTGCTGCTCGGCCCGACGCTGCTGGATATGCTGCACTGGGGCGCGTTTGCTAATCCTGTTCTGCTGAGCAGCACCGTCGAAGAATTCGCGGAACTGGGCGTCCTGTTCCTGATGTTCACCGTCGGGCTGGAAGTCCATTTGCGCGAACTGCTGTCGGTCGGCAAGGTGGCGATCTGGGGCGGCGTGATCGGCGCAGCGCTGCCGGTGGTGATGGTGCTGCCGGTGGTGGTCCCGTTCGATTATTCGCTCAAAACGGCGCTGTTTGTGGGCGTGGTGATGGCCGCCACCTCGGTGAGTATCTCGGCCCAAACGCTGCTGGAACTGGGCGTACTGCGTACCAAAGAGGGCTTAGGGCTGCTGGCGACGGCGGTTGTGGACGATATCCTGGCGATCCTGCTGCTGTCGGTCGTGATCGCCACACTCGGCTCGGATGCCGCCAACGCTTCGGTCCTGGAACTGGCCTGGATTTTCGTGCGTATGGTCCTGTTTTTGGGCGGGGCGCTGGCGGTCGCGTGGTACGTGCTGCCGGGCCTGTTCGACTGGCTGTATCACAACCCGCGCCTGATGCAAGGCACGGCCTCGTTTGCCCTGATCGCGGCCCTGATTTTCGGATGGGCGGCGGACGCGCTGGGCGGCGTAGCCGCTATCACCGGGGCATTCGTGGCCGGGATGGGCCTCAGCCAGACCACTTCCCGCGCCAAACATGAGATCGTCTCGACCGTGCATCATATCTCGTATGCCTTCCTGGTGCCGATCTTTTTCGTGAATGTCGGCCTGCATGTCGATCTGACCGAGATCGGCGCGGACATGATCCCGCTGGCGATCCTGCTGCTGGTCGTCGCGGTGATCAGCAAAGTGGCCGGGAGCGGGATCGGGGCGCGGCTGGGCGGTTTTTCCAACGGCGAGTCGCTCCGGCTGGGCGTGTGCATGATCTCACGCGGCGAAGTGGGCCTGATCATCGCCTCGCTGCTGCTGGCCGAAAATTTACTGGATAAAAAACTGTTCCAGCCGGTATTTCTGGTGATTTTACTGACGACCGTGCTCACGCCGCCGCTGGTGCGGCTGGTATTTCGTGGGCACGCCGCGACTATCCAATCCCAACCGTTATCCACCGCCACAGGAGACTGATAATGTCCAAGCTCATTATCCTGATCACGACCCATATCGACAAAGGGCTGGCCGTTGCGGAAGCCTGGGAAGCTGCCGGGGCGTCGGGCGTGACGTTGATCGAGAGTCACGGGCTGCGCCGTCTGCGCGAGCAAAGCAAACGGCTGGAAATTCCGCTGTTTGTCTCGATGACGCGCCTGATGCAGCAGATGGAAGAAACCAACCAGACTTTGATGACCGTTGTGGACGATGATACGATGGTAGACCGGCTGATCGACGCGGCGAGCGCGATCCTGGGCGACCTGTGCGACGCGAATACCGGAATCGCGTTTGTGCTGGACGTGGCCCGGACGTTCGGGGTGCGTCCCTGCCGCTCGACAGACAAAAACGACAAGGCCGGGTCGCCGTCATGACCGCCCGCGTCCTGGCCGTGATCCCGGCGTATAACGAATCGGCCCGCATCATGGACGTGATCACCGGGACGCGCGATCACCTGCCCGTGCTGGTGGTCGATGACGGTTCCCGCGACGATACCGCCGACCGCGCCGAATCCGCCGGGGCCGAGGTGCTGCGCCAGTCCCCGAACCAGGGCAAGGGCGCGGCGCTGCGGGCCGGGTTTCGCCACGCATTGGACGCGGGTTACGACGCCGTGATCACGCTGGACGCCGACGGGCAGCACGATCCCGCCGAAATTCCGGCTTTTCTGGACGTCTTCGCTGCGCCGGATACCGGGCAGGACGCCGACCTGATCATCGGGGAACGGCAGTTCACCCAAATGCCGTTTCCGCGCAACCTGTCCAATACGGTCGGGCGCTGGCTGTTTTCTTGGGCATTGGGCCAGCGCGTGCGCGATAACCAGTCCGGCTACCGTTTGCTGAGCCGCCGCATGATCGCGGCCACGCTCGAAAGCCAGGAACAGGGCTTTGAGTTCGAGGTAGAAATGATCGTGACGTGCGTGCAGCGCGGCTACCGGCTGGCGGGCGTGCCGATCCGCACCATTTACGCGGGCGAAACCAGCCATATCAAGCCGGTTCCGCAGACGATCCACTTTATCCGCGTGGTGTGGCAGACGTGGCGCGCCATGCGGCGATCCCGGCGCGAATCGGCGTCATGAGCGACCACGCGATCACTGGGCGCGAATCCTGGGGGCGCTGTTTGCTGCTGCTGCTCCTGCCTTTATTGGGCGGGATCGCGGTGATCGTGCTGGTGTGGGCCGGTTCCGGCGGGGATGGTGATTCCGTCACGGTTGCGGACTATCCCACCCCGCGCCCGGTGACATTCATTCCCCCTACCCCAAAACCGGCCACGCCGCGCCCCACACTCGCGCCGCCGCCGGAAGGCGTGATGGATCAGCCCGTGCCGGATTTCACGCTGCCCATGTTGGACGGCGAATCCGTGCATCTGCCTGACCTGGCAGGCGAGATCGTGATCCTGAATTTCTGGGCGACGTGGTGCGTGCCGTGCCGCGAGGAAATGCCGCTGCTGCAAGCGGTGCAGGATTCCGGTGACGCGCGCGTGATCGCCGTGACCGATCCCGATGATGGGCAAAGCGTCGAGGCGATTGAGGCGTTTCTGGCAGAATACGACCTGGACCTGACCGTCGCGTTAGCAACCGATCCCGCGATCCTGAACCACTTTGAGGTGACGCAAATCCCGGTGACATACTGGATCGACCGGGCGGGCGTGGTGCGTTTCCGGCATGTGGGGGCGCTGCACGATCATGACGTGGCGGATTATCTGGCGGCATTGGGGGAGTAGGGGCGCTGCTTGCTGCGCCCTGGATGGTCCCCCTACACAATCCGGTGGGTTACGTTAATCGCCAGTTCTCGCGGCGGACGGGCAGCGCGTCGAAGTCGGCATCGGCGCTTACGATAATGCCCGTGATCCGTGTGGCAAGCGCTGCCACCAACAAATCAGTATCGGCAAGCTGTCGGCCCGCCCTGGATGCGTCCGCCCAGAATTGCGCCGCCTGTTGCCAGTCCGCGTCGATGAGCGGGAGCCATTCCAACAGGGGCATAATGGTCGTTTGGAAGAATTGCAGTTTGCGTGTCGCGTTGGTTTTCAGCAAGCCGCGCAAAACCTCGTAATGTACGGGCTGACACAAACACACCTGATGCCCGGCCTGCACAGTGGCAAATAACCGTTGTGAGACTGGCTCACGTTTATTCATACGGTCTGCAATTACGTTAGTATCGAGAATGTACGTCAGTCTTTCCATACGTCCTCGTCAACGGGTTCGATGTATTCCGCGTTCAT
>JAFGTJ010000081.1 GCA_016934195.1 Anaerolineae bacterium
GATACGCCGGTCCAAAAAGGGCTGGCGGCGACCTGGGCCTGGTTCCGGCAGTGGCAGGGGTTGGACGGGTAAGGCTTGAGGAGTGAGCGATTAGGGCCGACTTATTCTAACAAAAAGAATCACCGCAGAGATCGCGGGTAGGACTATAAAAATAGCATGGTCGTTGGTTAGCCCCTCCCCAAACCCCTCCCCACAAGTGGAGAGGGGCTTAACGGTAGGTTGACTCTCCCCCTTTCTCCGCTTGCGGGGAAAGGGGGCTGGGGGGATAGGGGCTAACTTCAGGACGATCACGCTATTCTGTAGTCCTACCAGTCCGGTTATACTTTAACAAAATCCCGCATTCAGGAGGCAGTTGTGATAGGAAAGAAGTTAAAGGTTGCGGCAATTCAAATGGACTGTGCCCCGGCTCCGGTGAGCGAGCGGCTGAGTCGCATCACACCGCTCATCGCTGAAGCGGCTCGCGCGGGTGCTCAATTGGTTGTCCTACCGGAATTATTCAACACAGGCTACGAATACCACGAGCGCAACTACGCGCTGGCCGAATCCATTGAAGGCGAAACCGTATCCTGGATGAAAACGCAAGCCGCGCAGCACGGCGTTCATCTCGTGGGAACGCTGCTCATGGTAGATGGGCCGGATATTTACAACACAGCGCCGTTGATCGCTCCCGATGGGCGTCTGTGGCGCTACGATAAGCATTACGTCCCGCTGTGGGAACGAGCCTATTTTCGGAGTGGTCATCACCTCACGGTAGCTGATACGGACCTGGGTAAACTGGGGATGTTGATCTGCTGGGATCAGATGCACCCTGATTTGTGGGCGCAGTACGCCGGACAGGTTGACGCCGTCGTGATTATGAGTTGTCCGGGTGACCTGGGAAACGCCGATCTGATTTTCCCAGATGGGTTGCGAGCTAAATTCATGGAATTAGTCGCGCCACCGTCAAGTGATCCGGTGCAAGAGACTCATCCCCCGGCTGATGCTTCCGATGACGTTCACCAACAGGCCGCCTGGATGGGTGTCCCCGTTGTACATGCTTCTGCCACCGGGACTCTTCGTACCAAACTGCCATTACTGGAACGGCTTTTGGAGAGATCGCCGTATGCGGATCGCGTTTCCCAGGCGGCGGAGATACTCTTCGAATGTGGGTTTGAGCCAGCGACGCAGGTATTCGATGCGAATGGGAAAATGTTGGCCCAGGGAACCGAAACCGGCGACGGCGTCGTGATGGCCGAGATTGAACTGTCTGACATGAGGTCGCAGCCCCACACGACCCAGCCGAAATTCGATATACCGCAGGAAGTTTATCACTTCTCGGACGAGATCATGCCAGCGCTCATGCTGCCCCTATACACGGAAGGCGTGCGCCGCCAGTACGGATCGCAGTAGGGGCGCTGCGCCTGTAAATCATCGTTGCATGATCAGGTGGGGGCGTTGGAACTACTCCGAGCGTGACTCCCCCACCGCGCCCTGATCGATACGGAATAACGTCACGCTCCGGCTGCCGCCGGGACGCGCCACCGTGTCAATGATCGTGTAGGGCTGCGGCAGGCCCGCCAGATCGATGTAGGGAAGCTGTTCGCCTACCACGTAAAGCGGACCCTTCGCCGCCCACCGTTCAGCCTGTGCCATGATCGCGCGCTGGCTGGTGCCGTCCCAGTTGATGGCCGGACACGTCACATCGACCGGGTAGGCGGCTAACCGGAGCGTCTGGCAGTTGGCGACCAGTCCCAACACGGGCAGCGGATCGGCCTGACTGCTGAGCCATTCGCCCAATTCCGTCACGCCATAACCGGAGGCTTCCTGTTCGACGTACTGGCGCGGATCGTCGCCGTAGAGGTCCAGCGCGGCGGGATCGTTCCACGTATCGCGCTGGAAGGGCAGCACGAAGACCACCAGCCAGATCGCGCCCGCCGTCCCCACGATTCCCCATACGATCCACTGCTGGCGCGGCGTGCGCGCCCGTTCGATTAGCAGCGCGATCCCGGCGGCAAGCGGCAGCAGCACCCAGGCGACGTGATTCAGGGCGTAGCGGGAGTTGATGGCGTTCCCGAAGACCACCGCGCCGCCGCCGCCCATACCGAGCGCGAAAACTGCCCACAGCGCCCGGCGCGGCTGCTGGCTCAGCCAGTAGACGCCGCCCGCTGCCGCCAGCACGATCACCGGCAGACCGAGATAGGCCGCGTCGAAATGCCATAGATTCTGGATGTTGGACCAGATACGATCAGGGACGCTCCGGTTCACGCCGCCGGTAAACACCGACGCGAGGCTGAAATAATCGTAGCCTTTCACCCGCAGGACCACCAACAGCGGACCCGCGATTCCGGCGAAGGTCCCATAGGCCAGTACACCGAGTTCCGCCCGTTTGCGCCAGGAGAGCTTTTGTCCCAGGATCAGCGCGACCGCCGGGAGCGGCAGCCACACCACGCCGGATGCTTTCGCCAGCAGCACCAACGCCAGCGATCCGCCCAAAACCAGCGCCACCCACCGGGCACGAGTCTGGACCATCACCCACGCGATCCAGACCGCCAGCACGCTTAA
>JAFGTJ010000082.1 GCA_016934195.1 Anaerolineae bacterium
ATAACTCAAAACTCCGGCTCCTGTATGCGGAAAAACGATTCTCAAAAAGCGCATAACTTCAGTAAACCTTCTTTTTACCCCGCCAGCGCCAGCCGGATCGTGTCCAACGTTTGCAGCGTGAGCAGCGTCCGCAGCACGAAGCCCGCTTCGGCCTGCTGCCCGGTGAAATAGGCTCCATACGGGCGAACGCTGCTGAGGTGAATCCCGTCCGCTGCCAGTCCGCAGTTGGGGAGCGCCTGCGCCGCCGATGCAAAATCGATCAGGGGAATGTCGTATTCGGCGGCGATGCTGGCCGTGATCCCGTTGAGTTGGGTGGCTTTGCCCGCAAACGGCCCGCCGCACCACGTAAACGTGGTTAATACGGGCAGTGTCCCGCTGCGGATCGACCAGTCCACGATCTGACGGATGGCGGCATCGAATTGTTCCCCCGACAGGTTATACACGTCGTTGGCCCCGAACATGATCACGGCGACGGCGGCATGGCTGGTCCGCAGTTCGCACCATACCGGCGATTCGTCCGGCTGGCACGCGGCGGGATCGGCCCAGGTGGAGTCGTGCATGGTCAGCGCGCTAAAACCGACGCGCGCCGCCACACTCGACCGGGCGAACGATCCCCGGTAATAGTCCACTGCTGCCTGAAGATGCCCGTAGTCGCCCAGGTCATACTGCCCGGTGTCCAGCGCCGACATAAACGCCCAGTCCGCGCTGTTGCAATCCCCGATTTTGGTGAAACGGTGCGGATTATTGCCGCCCGCCGCGATGATCTGGACGGCGCGCGCGCTGATGGCCGGGACCGGCGGCAGTCCGAGCCATTCCCCGCCCGCCGGTGATGCGGCGTCAGTCCCGGACTCTGGCGCGGATTCCGGCGCGGCGGGCGCGATGGGGATTACCTCGTCGCTGACCGGCAGGTTCGCGCCGATAAAGCCGTCCCGGTAGCCCAGGTAGAGCGCGGCCACCCAGCCCCGGATCGCGCCGTCCGCCGTTGTGCCCAGTAACCAGATCGTGTCCGCGTCGCGCGCCTCGAAGATCAGGCCAGTGTTGGGCGGCAGGACGGAGATCGTCGTATGGGTCATACCCGGTCCGGCCCGCAGATTGAGGTCGTAGAGCGTCCAGCCGTCGGGATCGCCCTGGGCCGCAGCGGGCGAGGGGGTGAACGGTACTGCCAGCGCCAGCAGCGCGAAAATCAGCAGCAGGGCGGTCAGGGAAATAACATATCGGGTACGGTGCATCGGGCGGTTTCCTTGTGTGTATGGTGTCGGCCCACAGATTAGCAAAGTGGGCGGCGAAAATCAAGCGGTTTATAAAACCGGGGTCCACGAACAACCCGTTGCTGATTTGCGGCGCGTGCGCGAAAATGGCCTCACCCCCTAAATCCCCCTCTCCATCAGAGACGCTGCGCTATGGAGAGGGGGACTTGTACGTGCGCCGGAGGCGCGTCGGGGGATAGGGGCCAATTCGTTCGCCAACGGTATCATTCGCCGGTTTATCCTGCTCTGTGGTAAAAAATGCTGCCCGCAAATCCGACTACATCCCGTAGCCTATCCGTAGGCCCATATCCTGGCGAATCTGCTAGAATCGGGTCACATTCACCTGCTGCTGAATGCTGACGGCTGAACGCTGACAGCTTAACCCTTAGTGGAGGACGTCCCGTGTTATTGCGTCGCTGCCTGATCATACTAACGCTGCTATCCCTGAGCCTGTCCGCCGGGCTGGTGATGGCTGCCGGTCCTGGGGCCGGTCCCAATCCCAACCCCTGTATTCAGAATCCCAACGGGCCGGGCTGTACGGCGGGCCTGCCGAGTGTGGAATACCAACTGCTGCTGGACGAAATGCTGCTGCACCCCCATCCCGCTGTACGCCCGCTGCCGCCCAATATCGAGGAGATCGCCAAGTTCGCCTTTATGAAAATTATCGGTGGGGCGGTCACGGTCTACGATGCGCCGGGCGGGAACGCCGTTGGCGGCATCGACGAGGGCTTTACCTACGTGACGGTATCCGGTCGCCAGGGCGACTGGGTGCAGATCAACGCGGGCCAGTGGATTCCCGCCAGCCAGCTTGCAGTGGCGCGGCCCAGCGAATTCGCCGGGGTCTACCTGGACGGATCGCTGGCTTACCCGATGGCGTGGGTGTTGATCCCGACCTATTCCAGCCGCGTCCCCGGCGGACTGCACGACGAGTCACGTCCGATCATGGAGCGTTACACCCGCGTGAACATCTTCGCGGCGGCGGAGGTCGATGGGTGGGAATGGTATCTGGTCGGGCCGGATCAGTGGATTCGGCAGACCAGCGTGGCCCGCGTGCTGCTGGTGGACCGTCCGCCGCAGGTCAAGGGGCGCTGGTTCGCTATCGACCTGTACGAGCAGGTATTGGTCGCCTACGAGGAAGATACGCCGGTCTACGCGACGTTGATTTCGTCCGGCCTGCAAGACTGGGAAACCAACGAGGGCCTGTTCAACGTGACTCAGCGCCAATCCAACGGCAACATGAGCGGCGCGGAAGGCCAGACCGATTTTTACTCGCTGGAAAACGTGCCCTGGGTGATGTATTACGACGGCGCGATCTCGATGCACGGCACCTACTGGCATGATGGCTTTGGCTACCGGCACAGTCACGGCTGCGTCAACATGACCATCACCGATGCGTACTGGGCCTTCAACTGGAGCCAGGACGGGGGCTACGACGCGCCCTATGTGCATGTCTTCAGTTCGGGCGAGTACCGGTAATTCGCCCGAATCCCCGTTTTCCGTTTGCGATAGTGTTGGCGAACGAATTGGCCCCTATCCCCCGACGCGCCTCCGGCGCGCGCCCCCTTTCCCCATCAAATATGGAGAAAGGGGGAAAACGTCGTGGTGTCAAGTCCCCTCCCCAACCAGGTTGGAGAGGGGGAATTGGCTCGCCGGGTTACTTCTCCCCCTCTCCATTTTGAAATGGAGGCGCAACCTGCGGTTGCGTTGGGGTCGGGGGGTGAGGCCGTTTTTCGCCCCCGCTCAAGCTCGTTTGCTTATCTTGACACCAATTGGGCACGGCAAGCAGCGCCCCTACCCAAACACCTCCGCCCGGAATCCGTCATGCCCCGCGCGTCCCATCTGCTATCATTTTGTCACGAATCTAAAAAACCGACTGAGATTTTTGTATATTTTTGTATTGTCAGGGGCCGGGCAGCGCTTTACAATCTTGGCAGCATACGTTATTTTTTTCTCAATAGGGAGTAGATACGCCATGTCTCGTATACCATTCCTCCGGCGCGGTCTGATGGGGCTGCTTGTGTTGGTGCTGATCCTGGGTCTGGGCGTGCCGCTGGCCGCCGCGCAGGATGGCGGCGAATCGCGCACGATTACCGATATGGCGGGCCGTTCCGTGACGCTGGACGCCCCCCCTCAGAAGGTGCTTGGCCTGAGC
>JAFGTJ010000450.1 GCA_016934195.1 Anaerolineae bacterium
GTCACGCCGGAGCAAACCGAAAACACGCTCAAGCAGATGGTGGCGCGCGGCGAGGTGATGGTCGAATCCATCCCGATCCCGGATGGGCTGGAACAGGTCGAAGGCGTGTACCTGCCGCCCATGTTCCACAGCGAGCGCGGCGCGGCGGCGCGGCTCAAGCTGCTGGCGAATACCCAGACCAGCCGCCTTGCCAAATTACAGCGCGCCAGTTGGTCCCGGCTGTTAGAGGCCGCGTCCGCCGGGAATCCGGTGCGGTTGACCGAGCAGCAGCAGGACGCCGTGCGGTCCGCGTTGGGCAACAAGGTCAGCGTGCTGACCGGTGGTCCCGGCACGGGCAAAACGACCACGCTCCGCACCCTGATCAACGTGCTGGCGAATGAGCGCTGTAATTTTATGCTGGCATCCCCGACCGGACGCGCCGCCAAACGGCTCAGCGAAGCGACCGGCCACCCGGCCCGCACCATCCACCGCATGTTGGGTTTTAATCCGAGCGAGCGCGGTTTTTTGCACAACGAGGACAATCCGCTGGATACCGACATGGTAGTCGTGGACGAGGCATCCATGATCGATCTGGTGCTGTTCTATAACCTGCTGAAAGCCATCCGGCCTGATACCCACCTGGTCCTGGTCGGGGACGTGGACCAACTGCCGAGCGTGGGAGCAGGCAACGTGCTCAAGGACGTGATCCGGGGCGGCATTGGCCCGGTGACGCGGCTGGACGCAATTTTCCGGCAGGCGGAAACCAGCCAGATTATCCGCAACGCGCACCGCATCAACCAGGGCGAATCACCGGATACGACCAACCAGAGCGATGATTTTTTTGTGTTCGTCAAGGAAGAACCGGACGAAGCCGCCGATTTGCTGGTGGAGGTGGTCAAACAGCGCGTGCCGGAACGGTTCGGCTTCGATCCGCTGGACGATGTCCAGGTGCTCGCGCCGATGTATCGCGGGCCGGTGGGCGTGTCGGCCCTCAACGAACGGTTGCAGGAGATGCTCAATTCCAATCCACGCGGGCGCATAGCGGAACGGCGCTTAAGCGGGCGGCTGTTTCGCGTGGGCGACAAGGTGATCCAGATGCGCAACAATTACGACAAAGACGTGTTCAACGGCGATATCGGGCGCGTATACAGCCTCGACGTGCGCAACCACACCCTGACGGTCCGCATCGACGGGCGGCTGGTCCAGTACGACTGGTCCGAGGCCGACGAACTGACGCACGCCTACTGCATCAGCGTGCATCGTTCGCAGGGCAGCGAATACCCGTGCGTGGTGCTGCCGGTCGTCACGCAGCATTACATGATGTTGCAGCGCAATTTGCTCTATACCGCCGTGACGCGCGCGAAAAAACTCGTGGTCCTGGTCGGCACGCGCAAGGCGATAGCCATCGCCGTCCATAACGATCAGGTGGCACAGCGCTGGACGGCGCTCGATTGGCGAATACGGGCAGGGAAAATGTGATCGGGGGGGGTATTAAAGCGGGTTATTCGCTCACAATCAGCGGCGGCAGGGTGAACACATCGCCCACCGGAGCACCGTCCACCCGGACCGGCAGGCGATCCAGCGGCGCATTGATGTCGTACAGCCCCACGATGATCGTGTATTGGCCCGGCGCGAGTCCCGGCGGCGCGATGACGCCGTGCGGATCGATTACGATCTCGCCCGGTGTCCAGGTAGACGTCAGGGCGCGGTTGTTGCCCGGTTCGGCGTCGTGCTGGCTGACCAGCGATCCATCCGGCGCGAGCAGTTGCACCGTCACGGCGTAGCGGGCGTCCAGCGGCGCGTCCGTTCGCCAGAATAATATCACGCCCAACACGTCGCCCGGTATCAGCGAACCGGCGCTCAGCGCGTAACCGGTCAGCGTGATCGAGTCCCCAAAGCGGGCGGTGGTCGTGACCGTTGGTGCATCCGGGGGATCGTCCAGCACCACGTACAACGCGATCCGTACATCGCCCACCCACTCCGATGTGACCGGGTACGCGCCCGCGTCCAGCGTCGCCTGTACGATCCGGTTGGGATCGCGTTCCGCCTCGCCCCAGAATAACACAAAAATGCGGCGGTGCAACGCGATCACGGTTTCCACGTCGGCGCGCGTTACCGCATCGTCGCCGCCTAATCCACGCGGCAGCTCGTAGACCGGGGCGCTGCCGTCGTAATAATAGCTGAATACCTCAGCCTGATTGGGCGCGTCGAGGATGATCGCGTCGCCGGGCTGTTCATTGGCCTGGATGGTGGCCGCCATTGCGCGGTAATCGTCGCGGGCGTAGTCGGGATCGGTATACAGCGCGTGAAGCAGGCTGATTTGCCAGAGCAGCACGACCACCAGCAGTTGGATTCCCACGATCCGCACATCGCGGAAAGTGCGCCACAACCGCGCCGCGCCCTGCCCGATCAGCAGCGCGACCGCGATCTGAGCGGGCAGCAGGAATTTGAGGTTCGCTTCTCGGTACGCGCCGGAGACGAACAGCGCCCCGATCACGATCCCGGCCCAAATCAGCGGCAGGAGCACGCGGCGCTGCATCCCCCACAGCGCCGCAAGCACCAGCAGACCCGGAATTACCAGCGTAGGCCACAGCGCCGGGGCGCTGGTATTGCCATACATGATCCAGGTCAACACCGTGCGCGCCTGCTCGCCCCACGCGATGGACTCGCCCGTGCGCGGCCAGTTCGTGATCTGGTCCCAGGCGGTCGGCAGCCAGGGCAGGAATAACAGCAGCGTCAGGACGTTCAGGGCGATGTAGGTGAGAAAGTCCCTCCCTAAATCCCTCCCCGCACGCGGAGAGGGACTTGACGTTTGCCCTGATTCCCCCTCTCCGTGTACGGGAAGGGGGGCAGGGGGAGGGGCTAACCGCGCCTGCCACATTTGCCACGCTACCCACATCCCGAACACAACGCCCTGCGCCAGCATCGTGAACGGGAACGAATACTGTGTATACAGTCCCACCGCGTTGATCACCGCCAGCAGCAGCGCCCATTTCCATCTGTTCACCGGGGAATGAGGCTGATTCAACCACACCACAAACACCCACATACTCGCCGCGCTGAGCAAGCCCAACAACGCGTACATGCGCGTTTCCTGGCTGTAATACACCGCGAAGGCGTTCAGCGCGACCACCAATCCCGCCGTGAGTCCCGCCGTTTTACCGAACAACGCCCGGCCCAACGCCACCGTCACCGCGACCGTCAGCACGCCCGCGAAAGCCGACAGCGCCCGTAAACCAAACTCGCTGGTGCCTGCTGCCCCAATCCATGCTTTGAGCAGCAGGTAATAACCGGGCGGGTGAATGTCGCGCCCTGCCGCGTCGATCAGGTCGCCTGCGTTGCGCTGCGCTAAACGGAGACTATTCCCCTCGTCATTCCAGAGGGATTGGGCGTCCAGGTCGTGGAACCGCACGCCAAACGCGATCAGCAGCAC
>JAFGTJ010000451.1 GCA_016934195.1 Anaerolineae bacterium
GCCAGCGCGGGCAAATCGCCCCGATCTGGTTTCGTGTGTACAATGCGGGAGTGGGTTAGACGGATAAAGGAGCATTCCCGCATGGACACCCGACGATATCGTTTATACACCACCCTGCTCGCGCTGATCGTGCTGCTCGGCCTGGGTATTATGCCGCTTCAGGCCCAAGACGGCATCACCCCGCCCCAGATCGACGGCTGCGACATTTTCCCGGCGGACAATATCTGGAATGTGCCGGTCAACGACCTGCCGCTCGACGCCCACTCCGACGACTATATCGACACCATCGGCGCGGATTCGGGCCTGCACATGGATTTCGGCTCCGGCCTGTGGGACGGCGCGCCGATTGGCATCCCGTTTATCACCGTGCCGGGGGATCAGCCCAAAGTCCCGGTAGCGTTCACCTGGGATGACGAGAGCGATCCCGGCCCTTACCCCATTCCGCCCGACGCGCCCATCGAAGGCGGGCCGGACAGCGACGGCGACCGCCATATCATCGTGCTGGACCGCGATAACTGCATCCTCTACGAAACTTACAACACCTGGCCGGACGGGGGCGGCGGGTGGGACGCCGACGCGGGCGCAGTCTACGATCTGAATTCGCACGATCTGCGGCCCGATACCTGGACCTCGGCGGACGCGGCAGGACTGCCCATTCTGCCGGGGCTGGTACGCTATGATGAGGTCGCCAGCGGGAAAATCACGCACGCGCTGCGCTTCACCGTACCGGAGACTCAGCGCGCCTACGTGTGGCCCGCGCGCCATTACGCCTCGTCGCTGACCGGCGCGGAATATCCCCCGATGGGCCAGCGCTTCCGCCTCAAGGCCGACGTGGATATTTCCGGTTTTTCGCCCGACGCCCGCGTGATCGCGCAGGCCATGAAGGATTACGGCCTGATCCTGGCCGACAATGGCTCGGAGTGGTACGTCTCCGGCGCGCCGGATGATCGCTGGGATAATGACGTGCTGCACGAATTGGACGTCCTGACCGGGACCGATTTCGAGGCGGTGAACGTATCCTCGTTTATAATCGATCCCGATTCCGGGCAGGCGGACTATTGAAA
The DNA here is from genome assembly GCA_016934195.1 of Anaerolineae bacterium. Classification (GTDB taxonomy): domain Bacteria; phylum Chloroflexota; class Anaerolineae; order Aggregatilineales; family Aggregatilineaceae; genus JAFGTJ01. Next base: position 1,065 of record JAFGTJ010000451.1, read on the forward strand.
CCGGGGACCCGATCATGCGCCGTCGGCGCAAACCGAGGACCTGGATCATACCACTGAGGATTGGGGCATTTACTGCGAAAACTATCCCACCCGCGAACTGGGCAATATCACGGCCCCATCGCTGGATGGCGAGGCGTTACGCGGCGCGATCACGGGCGGCGCGGCCTACTCGAACGTTCACTTTTACCGGAACCTGCTGCCGGACGCCAACGCGAAGTTATTCACGCTCTCGCTGTCGTTTCGCTTCAGCCCGACCACTTGCAATAACCAGGGCGGCGACTCGGTAGTCCAGTCGTTGGAGTTCACCATGAGCCAGTGGCAGGACAGCACCCGCACCGAGTTCGCGCTGCAATGGCAGAATGTCGGTCCGGGCGCTCCACAGTGGCGCTACTGGGACGCCAACCAGTCCGAAAATGCGCGGTGGGTCGCGTTCAGCACGCCGATCCCGGACTGTCTGGCCGGGGATACGTGGCACACCCTGATCCTGACCGGGCACACGCTGGACGATATGGTACACTACACCGGGTTCACGATTGACGGCACAGTCCACGCGCTCGATCTGGCGGTCGCGCCGTTCAGCGATCCCGGCGTGCCGGACAAGCTGGCGGTCGCCGTTCAACTGGACGGCAATTCCACCCAGACGCCCTACGAGATGATCATCGATCAGGTGGATTTCACGCACGATCCCGGCCCGCCGCCGCCCGCCGGATGTTACCCGGCGGAACACGATCCGGCGCGGGTGATTTGCACGTCGGAGTAATTACAGATTGGCCCCTATCCCCCCAGCCCCCTTTCCCCGCAAGCGGAGAAAGGGGGTGCGAGTCGCGGCGTCAAGTCCCCTCTCCGCTTGCGGGGAGGGGATTTAGGGGAGGGGCTAATCAGACCCATCATCGAAAGGCTGACATTTCACCCATGACCCGCACCACCCGCACCCTGCTCTACGCTACCACCAACCCCGGCAAAGCGATGGAAATTCGCGCCCTGCTCGGCACCTTCGGCCTGGACGTGACCACACCCGCCGATCTCGGTCTCGCGCTGGACGTGCCGGAAACCGGCGATACGCTCGACGCCAACGCCACGCTCAAGGCCCGCGCCTACCTGGACCACCTGGACGGCGAGTACGTGGTAATCGGTGATGATACCGGGGTGGAGATCGACGCGCTGGACGGCGAACCGGGGATTCGCGTCCGCCGCTGGGACGGCTCGGCCCGCATGTCCGATCAGGCTGTGCTCGACTACTGCCTGAACCGGCTGCGCGGCGTTCCACCGGATCAGCGCGGCGCGCAGTTCCGCACCACATTTGCCGTTGCCGCCCCCGGTTTGCCGGTCGAACTGTTCTATGGCACGCTGCGCGGTCTGATTCTCGAAAAACCGGCCCCGCTGCGGATCGAGGGCTTCCCGTTCGAGTCGATCTTTTACGTGCCGGAATGGGGGAAACTGTTGGGCGAGATTCACAGCCTGCCGCCGGAGCAAAAGCGCCAGTACGTGACTCACCGTGAGCGGGCGCTGTGGCCCGCCCTGCCGCGTTTGCGGGAGTTGCTGGCCGGAGAAGGGAACAACGTACCGTAGGGGCGTGTGATCATACGCCCCTGTCAAAAAAATCCGATCCATCCGGTCGGGGCAATTCATGAACTGCCCCGACCATCCCCGCGATCCGGCTGCTGCCGCCCTTCGATGATGTCCGCCAACCCGGGTGTATTCGGATATTGGGGCAAAAAATGCACCACAGAGACACAGAGGACACAGAGTTTCTCTTTTGAAGAGAAAAAGCAGGAGAA
>JAFGTJ010000452.1 GCA_016934195.1 Anaerolineae bacterium
CTGCTTGCCGCGCCCCGGTCAAAAAAACAGGGCGCAGCAAGCAGCGCCCCTACGAAATGTGACCCCATTGAATTCGCCAACAACATCGAGTTGTTAGGAAAAACGGCCTCACCCACACATCCCAAGTCAGCAACAGGTCATTCGTGGGCCCAGCGAAGGGAGTATATTCGGATGATAGCTCCGCAGAATAACGTGATCGACTTGGAGTTAGCCCCTATCCCCCCGGCCCCCTTTCCCCGCAAGCGGAGAAAGGGGGAGAGTCGGCTCACCGTTAAGCCCCTCTCCACTTGTGGGGAGGGGTTGGGGGAGGGGCTAACCACCAATCCAAACGCACAAATCCCCCCACCCCATTGTGAATGGCGAGAGGGGAAGATATCAGGCAGCTATAAACCGGGACACATCACCGACGCGGGATCACGCCTCGTCGTCGAATTCATCCTCACCGGATTCGTCCGGCGCGTCTTGCTCAGCAGCGGCAGTCTCGTCGTCGATCATGTCGCCGGTCATGTCGTCATCGTAGATTACGTCGCCGGTCATATCGTCATCGTCGAACACGTCGCCGGTTACATCGTCGGTCACGTCCGCTTCCGGTGCGGCGAGTTCGTCCCGTGCTTCGTCTTCCGGCTCAACCTGTTCCACGCCCCACCGCTGCGTGAACCCCACGCGGCGCTGATCGGGTTCCAGGCGGCTGATGCGCAGTTGCAGGCGGTCGCTCTTCTTGACGTAGCTGTGCGGTTCCTTGAGCGAGCCATCGCCCATTTCGCTGAGGTGCAGCAGCCCTTCCAGCCCGTCATCGAGCGCAATGAACGCCCCGAAATCAACCACGTTGGTGACGGTGCCTTCGACCAGCATCCCCTCGAAGTAGCGTTCCAGCGCGTCGTCCCAGGGATCGGGCAGCAGGCGTTTGCGGCTGAGCGCGATCCGGTTGCGGTCGAGGTCCAGGCTGAGCACGTACACGTCGATGTCCTGCCCGACGCGCAGCACGTCACGCGGGTGATCGACCCGGTGCCACGCCAGCTCGCTGACGTGGATCAGGCCGTCCGCGCCGCCCAGGTTAACGAACGCGCCGAAGTCGCGCAGCCCGGTCACGGTGCCGTGTACCACGTCGCCTTCGCTCAGTTCGGCCAACAGGCGGGCTTTTTGCTTGGCGCGCCATTCGCGCTGAGCTTCCCGTTCCGAGAAGATCAGGCGGCGGCGATCCTGGTCCACTTCAATCACCTTGACGCGCACCCGGTCGCCCTTGAGATCGTCCAGGGCTTCGCGGCGCTCGTTGCCTTGCAGCCCGGCGCTGACCGTGACCATATGCGACGACGGAATGAAGCCTTCCAGCATCTTCCAGCGGACCAGCACGCCGCCCCGGTTGTGGCCGGTGATGATGACTTCCACCACCTCGTCCTGGTTCAGCAGCCCGCGCGCCGCGTCCCAATCGTACTGTTGCAGGCCCATGTTGATCGACACGACCAGATTACCGTCGCTGTCGCGGGGATTGAGAACGTACACCGGGACCGTCTGGCCGACCGTCAATTCGCGGCGGTATTCCGGGTTCAGGCGTTCGAGGTCCTGGGAGGTGACGATCCCGTCCTGTTTGGCTCCCATGTCAACAATGATTTCGTTCGATTCCACCTGGAGAATAACAGCATCGCGGATTTCGCCGCGACGGGGCGGCTGGTAATCAAACGACGCTTCCAGCATTTGCAAGAAGGTTTCTTCTTCTTCACCCCCGGCGTCCGTGCTGCCGTTCGTGTCATCACCGTTAGCCGGTGTCGGCTGTTGTGTCTTATCGTCGAAGTCCATACTCTATTTACCACCTTGTGTTGGGAGTCGCTCGTGCGTCACTCGGTATCACAGTGGGCCGGATGTCAGAGCGTTTATACTCCCCGTCACACTGCCCACTACATCTCTATGATAACATAAACCAGAAAACATTATTAGGCTACCCGGTTGCTGCTGCGTTCCAGACCGGCGGCGGAGAACGTAAAGCTTAGTATAGCCTGAGCGTGGATTCTGAACAAGGGCGGTTGATCTATTGGATCATGTATCCAGCGAAGGTTCGCCCCAATCCATACAAACCCTACAAAATGGAACCCCCCGCCCGCATTTTGGGACTAATGAGGTGAAAGGAGCGGGTATGAACGGTATGAACGACTCCTGCACGGACCTGCAACTGACCGACCGGCAGCTCGTGACCGCCATTGGGCGCGGCGATATGCGCGCCCTGGACGCCCTGTATACCCGGCATGGCGCGCGCCTGCTGGCTTACGTGATCGGGCAGGTGGGCGACCGGGGACTGGCCGAGGAAGTGCTGCAAGACGTGATGCTGGCCGTCTGGCGCGGCGCGGCCCACTTCCGGGGCGACAGCCGGGTGACGACCTGGCTGCTGGCGATCACGCGCCGCCGCGCCATCAGCGCCCGCCAACGGCGCGGACCCGATCACGTTTGGCTGGCGGACATGGCCGACACCGTGCCCGCCGACACGTCCGGCCCGCCGGAGGTGGCCGAGCGGCACGATGACCAGCACGCCGTCCGCGCGGCGCTGGCCCAACTGCCGCCCGATCAGCGCGAAACCCTGGAACTGGTCTTTTATCACGGGCTGACCGGGCCGGAAGTGGCCGAGGTGCTTGGTATCGCGCCCGGTACGGTCAAGAGCCGCCTGCACCGCGCCAAAACCCTGCTCCACCGGCTGTTATGCGTGAGGGAACGGATCGATGGCTGACAACTACGCAGATAACCACGCTGGCACACACGCCACTTACCAGGATCGCCTGCCGTACTACGCCGCCGGGACGCTGCCGCCGGACGAGATCGCCGCGTTGAACGATCACCTGATCGGGTGCGCGGACTGCCGCGCAGCCCTGGCGGAGTGGTTCCGTATCGCGGACGCCGTGCGCGCTGACGCGGCGGGCCGGGCGTCCGCCCGGCGGGTATCCGGCCTGCCGCCGCTGCGCCTTGCTCCCCGATCCCGCCGGGACGTACTGCCATATGCCCCAACCCACAGGGCGCAGCAAGCAGCGCCCCTACCGGTCCGCAGGAATGGCCGGACATACGACACGGATCATGACGACACGAATCATACTGCCCAACCCATCATGGAGGAAACTCGAATGATTTCTGCACGCACCTATACGCATTCTCGTTCGCGCCGCCGCGCGCCCGCCTTTACCCTGATCGCGGCGGTATTGGTCGCGGTGTTGTTTGGCGGCGCGCTGCTGTTCTTCAGCGCCCGGATCGGGGATGATCCCGGATCAGGTCCCGGCCCGGCGGCGGGCGTATCCAGTTTGATCCAGGCGTCCGCCACTGCGACGCCGATCCCGACCGTGCAACTGCCGACGGTCCTGCCGCCGACGCCAGTGCCGCCGGTTGCCTCGACCACGCCGATTGTGGTAACAGTGTGGTATCCGTCTGATTTTCCGACCGTTGGGCCGGACGTCGTGCAGGATTATCTCGCCTCGCTGTCCGCCCAGATCGAGAATGTTCCCTACGAGCCGCAGGGCTGGAACAACTCCGGCCCGGCGGCGCTGTCGATGGTGCTCCAGTATTATCACTGGGACGGGACTCAGGAGGACGTAGCCGCCTGGACCAAACCCGGCCCCGAAGACAAATGGGTCACGCCCTGGCAGTTGGCCGCGTTTGCCAACGAACAGGCCGGACTGCAAGCAATCTACCGGATGGGCGGCACGCTGGACGCGCTCAAACGAATGGTGGCGGCGGGCTATCCCGTGATTGTCAATATCGGATCAGGCAGCGAGGAATGGTACGGCCATTACGCGGTCGTGACCGGCTACGACGATGTGACGGGCACGGTCCGGCTGCATGACAGTTTTCGCGGCGCGGATCAGACGATCTCTTACGATGAGCTTGACGAAAGCTGGCGGCAGTTCAACCGGACGTTCATCGTCGTCTATCGCATCACGGAACAGTACGCGGTAGCGAATGCGTTGGGCAACCTGCTGCACCCGGTCCAGGCGATTAACCTCTCGCTGGAATCCGCGCGCCAGGATGTGAGCAGCAATCCGCGCGATATCTGGGGATGGCTGAATATGGGCCGCGCTTATACCGCCCAGGGCGACTACAACAGCGCGGTCACTGCCTACGAGCAGGCGTTAGCGATAGAGATACCGCTGGACCTGTATTGGCGGCTGCTGTGGTATGCGCCGGAAATCTACGAAGCGTACTACGGCGCGGGCGACTACGAAACCTTGATCACGCTGGCGGATCAAACGCTGGACACGACGGAGTGGGTCGAGGACTCGGTGTACTGGTTGGCGATGGCCTACGCTGCCCAGGGCCAAACCGAGGACGCCAGCGCCGAGTTTAGCCGGTTGCTGCGACTCAACCCGAACTACTTCGCCGCGCTGCGCTGGAAGTTCCAGATCGAGGCGTTGGGACCGCTGCCGTATGGTGTCCAGGTAAACTGGACAGATACGGGCGGTAACACGGTGGTGACGGCCACTCCCGCGCTGCTGCCAACCGATATGCCCCCGGCCACCGCGATCATCACGCCGACCGCGACTCCAACGGACACGCCCACCGCGACACCGACCTATACGCCCATGCCGGTCACGATGAACTGTTTGGGCATGGTGGAGGCGGCAACGGTCGAGGCGCGCACCTTCCCCGCGCCCAATTCGGGCGAGGTGGTCTACGTCCTGTCTGCTGGGCAGCAGGTCGTGGTGGAGAGCGCTACCCCTGGCGACGATCCGGCCACACGCTGGTACGGGATCGTGATCACGCTGGACAGCGGCACGCAGATTACCGGCGTGTGGGTGCCCGCCGGGACGGTGACGGTGATCGAAACGGAGACGTGCCCGCCCCCGACGCGGTAGTTTCTTTTTCGCCGGTTTACCTCACCCCTAAGTCCCCTCTCCAATTACAGAGAGAGGGCCGGAGGGTGAGGTAAACCACGCGAAATCCCCAAGACCCTACAATCCTCTGGGGGCGGGGCGGACCTGCCGCTACTCGGCCAGCAGACCTCCGGCCCATGCCTTGATCGCGTCCCAGTTGCGGAAGTCGCCCGCCTGGGCGCGAATGATCAGGCGCAAAAACAGTTTGTGGAACAGGTTCAACGAGCTGTAATCCACCTTGCCGCCGAAAAAGCCCACGCTGACCGGTTTGATCGCGGGCGCTTTCTTCAGGACCGGTCCCAGGTAGGCCGACGCCAATGAGAATTTCTCGTGCATGGACAGTTTGCCCGGTGTCTTGACCGGCGCGGCCCGCTGCGGATCGAGGAAGACCGGCACGCCGTTCACCGTATCACCGTCAATCGCGGTGAGCGAGTAACAGGTCATGAAGTAGGCGACCGTTTTCTGGCTGAGCGTGGACTGGTTCGCCACGACGAATTTCACGGCGTCCCGGTGCCAGCCCAGGACCATCGGCGCGCCGATGATCACGGCATCGTAGGCGCTCAGGTCGCCCGCGTCGGCCAACGGGCGAACCGTCACCGCCGCGCCGCCCGCTTCAAGCTGCTTGCCAATGGCCTCAGCGACTTCCACCGTTGACCCTGACAGCGTGGTATACGTGACCAATGTGTTCATATATTTTGCTCCTTGTTGCTTAGCTATTTTGAGCGGGTGAGACACAACGTCTCACTACCACATCCAAAACAATTCCTTGACAAAAGCGCTATCGTGAATTGGCGAAAGACTGCTATCATGATTGTATAGTTATCTAGATGATTTTCCGGCAGAAGGAACAACCATGTCCTACACAATCGAGCAGTATTCCGGCCAACCGATCCTTATCAGCACTCTGCGGGAAGATTACAACCCGCTGCACGAAATTCAGCCAATGGTTCATGATCTCGCCGCCATCCTGGACGCGGCAGCGTGCCCCATGATCCTGATCGTTGAAGTCCAGTTCCAGCCGGACGATGCCGCCACGACCGTCGGAGCGCCGCCCACCAACGGAAACCAGAACGAGCTGTTCCGCCATCCCAACCTGCGCGAAATCATATTTGTGTCGGATGACGGGCGGGTTCACCTGCGCGTCGGCGGGTGGAATGCCACCATTTACCGTAATGTCAACGTGTGCGCCTTCCACACCATCGACGCAGCGCTGGCCTATGCGGAATCGGTGGCGTAGGGAGCAGCAAGCCGGGTACGGCAAGCCGCCCCCTTACCGCTCGTCGCCGCTGCCGGAGATCGCGCCGCGCGCTTTTCGTGAGGCGAGCTTGGCGAGATTATCCGCCGCGACCTGCTCCAAATCCAACCCCAATTCTGCCGCTAACCGGGCGACGTACCACAACACGTCGCCCAGTTCCTTTTGAATCGCCGCCACCGCCGCCGCATCGAAATTGCCGCCGTTATCGCGCAGCACTTTCTTGACTTTTTCGGCCACTTCCCCGGCTTCTCCGGCGAGTCCGAGCGTCGGGTAAATCGGGTTATGGCCTGCGTCGGGATAATGGGCCGTATCTCCGGCCCGCTGCTGGTATTCGCGAAATGTCAGCGTCATGATGTCCCCTTGTTAGCGTCGATGCACTCAAATCATTTTTACCGCAAAGCACGCGAAAAACGCAGAGTAGAGAATCTCGTTTTTTCTCCTACTTTCTTTGATCTCTGCGCCCTCTGCGGCCTCTGCGGTGATATCATTCACCGGTCCTGGCGCGCTCCTGGGCCGCCAATGCCAGCGCCAACGCGCCCTTGACGCCCGCGTCATCGCCCAAACCGGGCGGCACGATCACGTCGTCCAGCGACTCCAGGCGCGGGTGAACCAGGTAGCCGTTCAGCAGCGCCGCCGTTTTTGCCCGCACCAGGGGGAATACCTGCCGCTGGTGCATCACGCTGCCGCCCAGAATGATCCCCTGCGGCGAGAGCACCGTTAACAGGGTCGCGGCGGCATGGGCGAGATAGTGCGCTTCCAGGTCCCACGCGGGATGATCGGGCGGGAGGTCCTGGCCGGGAGCGCCCCACCGCGCCTGGATCGCCGGACCGGATGCCAGCCCTTCCAGGCAGTTCGGATGGAACGGGCACACCCCGCGATCCAGCGGATCGTCGGCGCGCATGGGCAGCAGTATATGGCCCATTTCCGGGTGAATCAGGCCGTGCAGCATCACACCCCCGGCCATCCCCCCGCCGCCAATGCCGGTCCCGACCGTGAAATAGACGAACGTATCCCACGCCTGGGCCGCGCCCCAGCGCTGTTCGCCCAACGCCGCGCCGTTGAC
>JAFGTJ010000453.1 GCA_016934195.1 Anaerolineae bacterium
GCCGCCGCTGCCGGGACCGGGTAGACGCGCTGCATCACGCCCGACTTGTTCTCTACGCTGTACGCGATCAACGCGCCGTTCTGATCGTAAATCGCGCCGCGCCGGATGCGCTGTTCCGCGATCACGTTACGGGCGTTGTCATCCCGCGCCAGCAGGCTGTCGGACTGGATCACGGGCCAGAAGGTCGCGCTCAGCGCGATCACGGCGAATCCGATCAGCAGGGCCAGCGTGACGCGGTGGAGTTCAGTGGTCATAGATAGGCTCGTATGGTTAGTTAGCCCCTCCCCTAAAATCCCGCGTGCGCAAAGCGCACGATCCCGCAAAGCGGAGAGGGGATTTCATGACGCCGCGTTTTCCCCCTCTCCATAGCGCCGACCGAAGGTCGGCAGCGTTATGGGGAGGGGGCTAGGGGGAGGGGCTAACAGCGGACGTGACGAAATTGGGGCCGATTTTACCGCTGATCGCTCAGCACCAACAGCAGGCCCACGATCACAAAATTGGTCAGCAGCGAACTTCCCCCGTAGCTGACAAACGGCAGCGTGATCCCCGTCAGCGGGACCAGTTTCAGCACGCCGCCCAGGATCAGTAAACTCTGCACGCCGAGCAGCACGCTCAGGCCCGCTGCCAGCAGGGACCGGAACGTGCTCCGCGCCAGCGCCGCGATCCGCATCCCGCGCGCGACCAGCGTGCCCAATACGACCAGCACCGCCAGCGATCCGAGCAGGCCCCATTCCTCCGCGATGGCGGAGAAAGCGAAATCCGAATGCACGACCGGGATGATCTGCGGGTGGCCCTGCCCGATTCCCTGGCCGAAGACGCCGCCCGCCGCGACCGCCATGAGACTCTGCACGACCTGATACGATTCCGCCCCGGCGCGCGGCCAGGGATCGAGCCAGATATCGACGCGCAGCCGCACCACGTCGAACAGGCCGTAGGCCGCCACGCCCGCCGCGATCAGCAGCGCCAGCCCGCCGATCATCAGTTGGCCCTGCCCGCTGGCGATATACAGCAAAATCATGAAGACCACGAAAAACAGCGCGGCGGTCCCCAGGTCGCGCTGCCAGACCAGCACCACCATGCAGACGCCCCACATCAGCAGCACCGGCCCCAAAAAGGCCGGGGACGGCACGCGCCACACCCCGATCCGCACCGTATCGGTCCGCATGAACGGCTGGTGATCGGCGAAATAACTCGCCAGGAAAACCACCAGCAGGATTTTGAGCAGTTCCGAGGGCTGGTAATACAGGCCGCGAAAGCCCAACCACAGTTCCGGCCCGGTGTCGGACGGGTTCTGGCCCAACAGGATCGTGATCCCCAACAGCAGCAGCCCGCCGGTCAGCCAGGTGTAGCGGTAGCGCCGCAGCCAGCGCAGCGAATGCGGCAGCAGCGTGATCGCCACCAGCGCCGCCAATCCGACCACCAGCCAGCGCGCCTGACGGTCCGCGAACGGGGGAGCCAGCCGCGCGATCAGGTTCAGGCCCCAACCGGTCAGGAACAGCGCCAGCGGGAACAGCAGCGGATCGCGGTGGGGCAGGCGGCGATCCAGCCACAGGTGAACGCCCACCGCGCCCAAAACCCACACACCGACCGGCCATAGACCGGTCCAGGCGCGGTCGCGGGCGATGATCAGGGCGATATGATTCACCAGGATGAACAGCCCGGCCAGTACCAGCAGCGCTCGTTCCGTGACGGCGGGCGAAAGCTGGGTGTCGGATTCGTCAATCAAGATATTTATCCACCAGCGGACCCAGGCGCGCGCGCGTTTCGGGCGGAATGTGGGCGGGATGGGTCATGATGGCTCCGTCCAGCGCGTGGGAGCATCCACAGTCCGGCGCATTGTTGGCGAGCCGGGCCGCTGCGCCGCTCAGCGCGCCTTGCGCGATCCGCAGATTGGCCTTGACGATCTGCATCACCATCTCGACCGATACGTCTTCTTCGGTTTCGTGCCACACGTCGTAATCGGTGACGTGCGCCATCACCGCGTAACACAGCTCGGCTTCCCGCGCTAAGAACGCCTCCGGCGAGGTGGTCATGCCGACGATGCCCATGCCCCAGGACCGGTACAGGGCGCTTTCGGCGCGCGTGCTGAAACGGGGTCCTTCAATGGTGACATACGTCCCGCCCCGGTGAACGGTTCCCCCGGTGGCGGTCACGGCGTCGGCCAGGATGTCGCCCAGATCGTCGCAAAACGGATCGGCGACCGAGACGTGCGCGACCAACCCTTCCTCGAAGAACGAGCGCGGGCGGTCGTGGCGCGTCATATCGACCAGTTGATCGGGGATGACGATGTGACCGGGGGCGTATTCTTCGCGCAGCGATCCGCACGCGCTGACGGCGATCACCTGCTGCACGCCGAGCAGTTTCAGGGCGTAGATGTTGGCGCGGTAGGGCACTTCGGTCGGGGTGTAGATGTGGCCGTGTCCGTGCCGCGCAATGAAGGCCACGCGCTGCCCGGCCAGCGTCCCGATCCGCACGGGCGCGCTGGGTGGGCCGTAAGGCGTGTCGATGGAGCGTTCCTCGATCCCGGTCAATTCCGGCATATCGTACAGGCCCGATCCGCCGATCACGCCGATGTGTATGGGCTGCATAAGTCTATTGCTCCTTGCGAAAAGAACCTCATCCCCCGGTGATCGGTGCATGATGAAGTCCCCTCTCCGTAGTTGGAGAGGGGATTTAGGGGTGAGGTAAAAAGTCATGATGGAAATGTACCGCGAAACCGGATCAAACTCAACCGGTCTGGACCTGCCGCCAGCGCTGGACGGCGCGGATCGCCTCGCGGGTGCCGATGGATTCCAGCACATCGGCGGCCAACTGGTCGGCGGAGGTTTCGTCCAGCTTGATCCACAGCGGGGTGGTATCGGCCAACTGCTCGATCAGGGCCGGGACCGCTGCCGGGTCGCGCAACTGCTTGAGCGCGAAGAACGTATCGCGCAGGATCACGTCGCTTTCGGTGTCCAGCAGTTCGATCAGGACCGGCACCGCAGCGGGACCCAGCGCGACACATTGGTCCCACTGGCCCGCCGCCATCAGGTAGATCACGCGGCTGCGTATATCGAGCGGCTGCCACTGGATTTTATTCAGGATTTTGACCACCGACTGGCGCACGATGCGCTGCGGGTACTGCAAATAGGCCAGCAGGCCGGGGATCGCCGGGGACCCGGTGCGCCGCAGTTCCTCGACGGCGCGCGCGCGGCGGCTGAAGTTGGGCAGGTGGCTCAACAGCGTGATCACGTTGTTGATGGTAGCCTGTTCCACCCGGAAGCCTTCGCGGGCGTAGGCTTCCAGCACGCGCTGCTGCCACACTTTGGGATTAGCGGCCTGCATCAGGCGGCGGCGGCGCTGCTCGTGGGCTTCAACTTCGCGCTGCTTCTGCGCAGGCGGCAGTTCGGCGGGCGGGATCGGCTGGCGGCTCATGGAATACACTGCGTAGGGCATGTATTCCGATTCGCTCTCGTGACCGGCTTCATAACCCGGCACGTCGCCGGGCGGGGGAATGGCCGGTTCGGTTTGCTGGCGGTGGGCCAGCGAATCCAGCAGTTCCCGCCGCTCCTGGGAGCGCGCCGCGTCGAAATCGGGATATTCATCACGCGGCATCTTGGACGATTCGATGTACTCCAGCGCTTCGGCGGCGGCGCGGCGCACCGACGAGCTTTCGTCGTTCTGGGCGCGTTGCAGCGCGGGCACGACGCTGTAATCACCGATTTTGCCCAATGCCTGGGCTGACGCTTTGCGCACGAACAGGCTGGGGTCCTGCAAACAGTCTACCAGCGCGGCGACGGCTTCGTCGCCGCCCTGCCGGGCCAGCAGATCGACCGCTTCCAGGCGCAGCACGGTAAAGGGGCTGGTCAGGTTGGCATCGACCTGGGCCACGTCGGGTTCGGGTTCCGGTTCCAGTTCGGGAATGCGTTCTTCGGCGGGCGCGATGGGGACGGTGATGTCAACGGGCGTATCGTCCGTCACGACGGCGACCATCTCGCTGGTGGATTCTTTGGAAGGGGCTACGCCTTCCTCTTTGGCCCAGATGTGTTGGGCGGCGACCAGCGCCTGCGGCGTGCCGATGTTTTCCAATACCTGGCTGATCACTTTGCGCAGATTTTCGTCAGGCCGGTCGGCCAGATCGATCAGGAACGGCACGGCGTCCGCTTCCAGGTAGCGCAGGCTGACGATGATCTGGCGGCGCAGCCGGTGCGTGGGCCGCTGGTGAATGATCGGAGCCAGCAGGGACAGCGCGCGGTCGGCGTAGTGGGTCATCCACCACCGGACCTCGCAGCGCTCCTGAATACTGGATAGCAAAATGCACGTCAGCGCGTCGTCGCTGAGATCGCCCAGGTTCTCGCGTTCCTGCGAGATACGCTGCAAAATGTCCAGGCTCATCAGGATGTCGTGAACCTGCCAGTCCATCACGGCGCGTTGCAGCAGTTCCTGAATCTGCTTGCGGGACGTGATGGCGGAGTCAAACCAGTTGGAAATTTCGTCCACGAGGTATTCGTGCGCCATTTCGTAGAGCACCTGTCCCTCGTGACTTTCCTTGTCACGGCGCAGCAGCCGCGCCGACAGCAGCGATTCGAGTACCCGGTCGGCCTGATCCTGCGGCGCGTGCGCGGCGGCGATCAGTTCCTCGCGGGAAAGAATGCGCTTGGTGCTTTGCGAACTGACCAGCTCGATCAGCAGCCGTTGGGCCAGATCGCGGTTTTCCGGCGAGAAATCATCGAGCGTGTTGACCAGATAATTGCCCAGAATGCCCTGTGCTTTGCCCATGCGCTGGTAATCGTCGCAGGTGATGACGTGACGGTCCGGCGGCAGGTCGGCGTACAACTGGCTGCACACGATCTGCAAGTGGGGGAGTTCCATCCCGCCGCGTTCCAGGTCGGACAGCATCTCGTCCAGCAGGGCGTTTTCGTAAGAGATCGCCGGAGCCACCGCCGCGATAGGGCCGGTGATGGCGTGCATGGCCTGCTCGCGCGTCAGGCTGCGCAGCCGCAGATTGTTCTCGAACGGGCTGAGCAGCCAGTCTTGAAAATCGGCCAGATCGGAGAAATAGTCCTTGCGCAGCGATACCAGGAACCGCGCCCGCAGCGTCCAGTCGTCGATGCAGTCCGCCAGCGCGTTGATAATGGGCGTGCGCTGGTCGCGGATCGGGAAGCGCACGTAAAATTCCTCGAACTGATCGAGAATAACCACCAGTTCGCGGCTTTCCCCGGACAGCGCGTCATCGGCGATGCGCAGACATTGGTGCAGCGACAGGTCGCTGAATTCCGGCGGCGCTTTGTGCGGCGCGGCGGCGGTCAGGGCGCGTTTGACGGCTTCGACCGGGTTGTTATGCACGCGGGCATAGACCGGCAGGTAGCCCGACCGGATCAGCAGCGGCATCAGCCCGGCATTGAGCAGCGAGGTTTTGCCCGCGCCGGAACGGGCGTGCAGCACCGAGAAACGGTCCTTTAGCACGGTCCGGTAGAGCTGGCGGGTATCGGTATCGCGCCCAAAAAAGATTTTGGCGTCGCCCATTTCGTAGGCGTACAGGCCCTTGTAGGGTTCGGAGGGTTCGGCGTAGATGCTGTATTCGTACCGGTCCCGCAGCGCGCGGCTGTAATTGCGAATCGCCGTTCCCACATACTCGATCACGTCGAGCGGGATGCTGCGCGTGATCCGGTCATCGGCAGTTAACGCCAGGTCCAATTCTGAGAGTGCTTGTGTCAGTTGCATGAGCATATCCTGGTACAGTTCCCGGTCGGTGGCGGCGAAGTGCGGAACACTGCGCAGCGCCTCCGGTATCTCGGTCGGCAGGATTTCCACCCCCCAGATGGGTTTACCCAACCGCTGCGCGGCGGCCCATTCGTAACGCATCTGCTCGGACTGCACGCCCGCCGGGGTGATCAGGATCACGACGGCGTGGGCGTGCGCAAGGGTGGTGTCGATGTGCTGCTGCCAGACGGCTGAGGTCCGCACCTCGTCACGGTGGCCCCAGACAATATGGTTCGCCTGGTTCAGCTTCGTGCTCAGGTTGTCAGCGGCGTCATCGGCATCTGTACGGGAAAAGCTCAGATAAATGCGTGCCATTGGTTCCCACTCTATATACAAATGCTAGGATACATCCTAAATATATCCCTGATTGATCTGCCGCGCGACCCCCTGTTGGTAAGTTGGACAAGTAAGAAAGTGCCCCGGCTGGAATGATTGATTCCCGTTTGTTACCCGCTGTTATACTGCTGATTGTGCCACTATTGCGCCGTTTCCGGCGTCGTCGTGA
>JAFGTJ010000454.1 GCA_016934195.1 Anaerolineae bacterium
ATCACGCCGATCTCTTTCTGGCGCTCGAAAACGCTCATCGAGAGCGTAGTCAACAGCCCCAACGCCCCCACCAACGCAATCAGGCCCGCCACAGCGCTCAGGATCACCTGGAAGGTGAGGAACACATCGCTAATCTCATCGGTTAGCGCCACAAAGTTGAGGATGAACGCCGGGTTCCCGGCCCCGGCCAGGGTATCGTTCATCCGGTCGGCCACGTCGTCCAGTTCGTCGGCGCTCGGATTGTTCAGATTGGTCGTGACGAAGAACCCGCCCGGTCGCGGCTTGCTGACGATTCCGCCACCGTCCAGGGCCACCGCGTCACGCCAGTTCATGCCCACAAAATCGCTCGGAATCCCCGCGCCCGAAAACATCGGCGGCAGGTCGATCACCCCGGCGATGGGATAGCTCACCGCCTGCTGGCCGTCCGCGCTGAGCGAACTCAGCGTCAGGGTATCGCCCTCGCCCAGTCCGCTTGCTTCGGCCATTGCGCCGCTGATCAGCACACCCGGTTCTTCCTGGGTGAAAAAGTCATCGGGGATCGGGAGGAACTGGCCGATAATGGGCAGCAACCCCAACACCGGCACACCGGGCAATTCGGCATCGGCGGGTGTGTACCCGCCCACATTGACGGCGGTGGCATATTTGATAAACGCGCCCGCTTCACTCGGCAAAAAGTCATCCGGCAGGGCGGAATCAGCGCTGATGCTGTCATACGTGAAACCCGCGACTTCCGCCAGCATCATCCAGTCGATCCAGCACTGATCCAGCGGGAATTCCACGATGCCCACCACGTCCAGTTCCCGATTGCCGCCGGGAGTTTCCAATACCACGCTGTCGCCAACTTCCTTGTTCATGTTGGCGGCAAGCAGACTGGACAGAATGATCCCGGTTTCGCGGGTTTCATCGGTAAGCTCGTTTCCCTCTTTGATCTCGAAATTGAAGGCCGGATGCTCGCTGTCAATGTTATACCCATAGGCGAAAATACCGGGAGGTCCCCCGGTCGAGAGCGGCGGCTCGTAACCCTGGAACTCGACCTGAAGCTGCATACCTTCTTCCAGGAAGGCGATATCGTCCGCGAAATTCTCCTCTAACACGGTGCGAAACTCGTCCGGGTCGCCCGCCGTGCCGGGGAACAGGGCCAGTTCGACATTAAAGCTGTCGATAAAAATCTGGATACCATCGCGCAGCGAGGTAAACAGCGCGAAAATGCCCATGAATGCCCCGACCGCAATCGACAGCGTGGCAACGGTGAAGGCCAGCCGCCATTTCTTCATGCTGACGTTGCTGAGACCCTGGCGCACCGTGACCGGCAGCGGTAGCGCATTGATCAAGCGAGCTATCGGGCCGGACCCGTAGGAACCGCCGATACCCAGGTCGGTCATGGCATCCAGAATCTGGACGCGCGTGCCGTTGAAGACCGGCAGCAGCGATGCAACCACCGGGACCACCAAACCAACACCAATCCCCATCAGGATCGAAGGCAGCGAAATCTCGTATCCTTCCAGATAGGTGTTCAACTGTGGGGCCAGCGCGTGCGAAATGGCATTGCCTGCCGGGATGCCGACAATCACACCGGGAATCACACCGATCAGGCCATACATAAACGCGATCCCGCTGTAGATAAAGAAGTTATCCCCGCGAGTCGCGCCCATCGACTTCATAACCCCGATCTGGCGTTTCTGTTCGGTCACGATGGACGTGACCACGTTGATGACCAGGAAGCCCGACACGATCAGCGATATCAACGCCAACATGCTCATCAGGCTGGCTATCGTTTCCGCGCCGGTCACAAGCTGGTTTTTCGCCGGGTCTTCGGTGAGCGCAAACGCCGGAGTATAGGGCGTTTTCTCGGCGATCTCGGTCAGAAACTCATCGAACGAATCTTCGGCAGCGGAGAAATCATCAAAGCGCACCCAGATATCGTTCAGTCCAGTACGCCCCGACAGGTAGTTGGCGTCCTCGTGGTACGTGTAGATGTTGACCGTCGAATAGACACCATACGGGTCGAAGACGATCCCGGCGATGGTCCAGACTTCCACCGTGCCGGTCGCGCCGTTCTGCTCTGGATCGCGGGACGGGCTGAGAATGCGCAGGTACAGCGTATCGCCCACGTTCAACCCATATTCGTCGGCCATGCGCCGTTCGACCGCTACCTCGTTCTGGCCTTTGGCGGGCCACGCACCACCTTCCAGTAGCCGGATCGGTTCCATCGGCGCATCGGCGGCGAAGGGGGCATCCAGCAGTTCGGTGCCATCTTCATTCAGCACCAGGTATGCCTGGACGTAGCCCTCTTCAAATTTCTCGTCGCCCGCTGTCTTCTTAAAGTAGATGGGTGTTTCCTCGATACCGGTCATGATCGACGTGACACCGGGGAAGTCGCCCAACATCCTGATATAGGCGGCGTCATCCAGCTCGACTCCGGTATCGGCCACGACTGCGGCCTGTCCCATCGACAGCAAATCCTGCTTGATATCGGATTTGAGCTGGCCGACCAGGATATCGCTCATGGAGAACAACGAAATCGTGCCCACCACGCCGATAAAGATCGCCAGCGATACTAAAAACGTGCGCCCTTTACGTGCCCGCACGTCGCGCAGCACCTTGCGCACGCGAGTCTTGATCATAATCGCCCCTCCTTGCTGATGGGATAGATGTGTATGGTGTCACAAACTCTCTATACGGCCCAACGAGGTACAGGGTTGCTCCGCTACAGCCCGAATGTTACAATCCGCCCATACTTACCCACCATATACTATACCGTAGGATTCCTTCATGAGCGACAACGGTTCCAAGCAGCACAAACGGGTATTTTCCGGGGTGCAGCCATCGGGCAACCTGACGATTGGCAATTACCTGGGGGCGCTCAAGCAGTGGGCGCGTGAGCAGCATAATTTTGAGAGTTTCTTCTGCGTGGTGGACCTGCACGCGATCACTGTGCCGTATGATCCCGCCGATCTGCGCGCCAAAACCCGTGAGGTCGCCGCGCTGTATTTAGCGTGCGGGATCGACCCGGATATCTCGACGGTGTTTGTGCAGTCGCACGTCCGGGCGCACAGCGAACTCACCTGGCTGTTGAACGGTATCACGCCGCTGGGCTGGCTGAACCGTATGACGCAGTTTAAGGACAAAGCGGCCAAACAGCAGGCGGATTCGGTCAGCACCGGCCTGCTGGATTACCCGGTCCTGATGGCCGCCGATATCCTGTTATATCAAACCGATGCCGTGCCGGTCGGCGACGATCAGCGCCAGCACCTGGAACTGACGCGCGACGTTGCGCAGCGGTTCAACCACATGTTCGGCGAGACGTTCACCATCCCTGCCGCCATGATCCCGCCGTCCGGCGCGCGCATCAAGGGGCTGGACGATCCGACGGCTAAAATGAGCAAAAGTATCACAGACTCGGAATATCACGCCGTCTACCTGCTCGATCCGCCCAACCGGATCAAGAAAAAGATCATGCGCGCCGTAACCGATTCCGGGCGCGAGATCGCGTTCAGCGACGACCCGGAACGCGCCGGGGTGAATAACCTGCTGGAGATTTTTCAGGCGTTCCAGGGCGGCACAAAGGAAGAAGTGGAAGCCCATTTCGCCAACGCGCGCGGCTATGGCGACCTGAAAAAAGAGGTGGTCGAGGTCGTGACTGAGGGCCTGAAGCCGATCCAGCAGAAATACGCAGAACT
This sequence comes from Anaerolineae bacterium, assembly GCA_016934195.1. Classification (GTDB taxonomy): domain Bacteria; phylum Chloroflexota; class Anaerolineae; order Aggregatilineales; family Aggregatilineaceae; genus JAFGTJ01. Next base: position 3,681 of record JAFGTJ010000454.1, read on the forward strand.
GACCACCGACGCGGGCTACATCGACAATCTGCTGGCCGACCACGCCGCCCGCGCCGCCGAGGTTGCTAATCCCACGCTGGAACTGGTCCAGGAGCGTATGGGATTCCTCAAAGCTCGCAGATGAGTAAAGCATAACCGGTGTAGGGCGAATTGGCCTCACCCCCCTGGCCCCCCTCTCCAGCACAGCCAGAGAGGGGGGAATCTGGTCGCCGCACACCGTTCCTCCAACCGCTTTTCTACCCGCCGCGAACCTGTGCTATACTGACTCCGCAGGTATTTATTACGTTACGCGCGCGAGGAACCACGCTATGACCATCATCGGGGGACGCTATCAGGTTAACCGCCTGCTGGGAAAAGGCGGCATGGGCGAAGTCTATTACGGCGTGGACCTGCAAGACAACACGCCGGTCGCTATCAAAGCCCTCAAGCCCGACGTCGTAGAGCGCGATCCGAGCATTCTGGAACGGTTCCGGCGCGAAGGTCAGGCCCTCAAGGAACTGGATCACCCGAATATCGTCAAAATGCTGGCGATGGTCCAGGACGGCGACCAACATTACCTCGTGATGGAATACGTCGCGGGCGGGTCGCTGTACGACCTGCTCAAACGGACCGGGCGGCTGCCCATTGAGCAAGTGCTGCCCATCGCGCTTGATCTCTCCGACGCTTTAACCCGCGCCCACCGCCTGGAAATCATTCACCGCGACATCAAGCCCGCTAACGTGCTGCTGGCCGAAGACGGTACTCCCCGGCTGACCGATTTCGGCGCGGCCCACATCCAGAAGTTAGACGCCATCACCCGCGAAGGCGGCATCATCGGCACGGTATCCTACCTCAGCCCGGAAGCCTGCCGGGGCGAAAAACTGGACCCGCGCGCCGATATCTGGGCCTTTGGCGTGATGCTGTTCGAGATGCTGACCGGGCGGCGTCCCTTCGACCGGCGCGAAAAAATGGCAACCGCGATTGCCATCATCAAGGAACCGCTGCCCGATCTCGTGGCGCTGTGGCCGGACGCGCCGCCCCAGATCGTGGACCTGATTTACCGGATGCTGGAAAAAGACCGCGAGCGGCGCATCGGCAGTATGCGGCAGGTCGGCGCAGAACTGGAAGCCATCATCCAGCGCACCGGGTCCGGCGTCAAAGAAGCCATCGACCTGTTTTACCGGATGCTGGAAGAAGACCGCGACAAGCCCATTGGCGGCATGAAACTGGTCGGCGCGCGGCTGGCCTCAACCGGCACGCCCCCGGCAGAATCGCGGCAGTCTCTCCCGACCCGGCAGGCGAACATCCAACCCGCGCCGCCCGCATCCCCAGCCAATACCGCCAGTCCGTCCGCATCGACCCGAAACCTGATTTTGCTGAGCGGGATCATCACCGCCGTGCTGGTGATCGTCGTGATCGTGCTGCTGCTGGTGCTGTAATCGTAAGGGCGCTGCTTGCCGCGCCTGGTAGGGACAATTCCTGAATTGTCCCTACAAAAATACCCACACGATGCCATGCTACTCGACCGGCAGACCCTCCATTTGCATGATCTTGAGGGCGTTGGTGGTCGGGCACGGGCCGGGACGCAGCGTATAATCGAACATCATACGCCCCTCAGCGACCGTCTCCGCAAAGTGATAATTCGTGATCCCCGGTAACTCGTCGGCCAGATGCACCAGTTCCAGATCGTGCGTGGAAAGCAGTCCCGCCCCGCGCCGTCCGACCAATGCGCGGATATAGGCGCGGCTGCCGGTCAAGCGTTCGCGGTTGTTGGTGCCCCGGAAAATTTCATCGATCAGGTACAACGCGGAATAGGGTGTTTCGCCGTCCAGCGCGTCCAGCAGCCGCTTGAGCGACTTCACCTCGGCGTAAAAATACGAGATTCCGTCGGTCACGGAATCGGTGACGCGAATGCAGGTATACAACCGCAGCGGGACAGCACGGAAAAACTGCGCGTTGACCGGCCCCCCCGCGTAGGCCAGACACACGTTGACGCCAATGGTGCGTAAAAACGTGCTTTTACCGGACATATTCGAGCCGGTGATCATCGCCAGATCGCCGGAGTCGCGCAGCGTGAAGTCGTTGCACACCCGCTCGGTATCGGGGATCAGGGGATGGCCCAGGGCGCGCGCTTCGAGCAGAGGATCATTTTTGTTCCCGCCCAATATCTCTGGAAACGTATAGTCGGGATTGAGATACGCCAGGGTCGCCAGGGCGCTAAGCGCTTCGACCTCGAACCATACGTCCAACCACTGCGGCAGCAGGTCGGCCAGGGCCGCGCGGCTGCGATCCAACCAGCGCATCACGTACAGGTCCCAGGGCATCAGGACACTGAGCGCCATCCATAGCGGGGGATTGCCGCGTACACTGGCCGCTGCCAATACGCGCCCCACGCGGGCCAGATAGGTCGAGGGACGACGTTCCCGCTGCAAAAACGGCGCGCACAGGTCGCGCAGCGGGCCGGGATCGCGGTAGCGGTGGGTTTCCAGGAATCCGAATACCGCCTGCAAATCGTGCAGCGGATCGCGCAGGGCCAGCGCCGCCGCGAACGGGTTCCCTAACCGCACCACCAGCCCGCCGTACAGCAGCACGTAAACCGCCAGCGTCACGCGCCACA
>JAFGTJ010000083.1 GCA_016934195.1 Anaerolineae bacterium
CCTCCACCCGCCAAACACTTGACAACTAATAAACTCTCTTGCTATGCTGGATTAGCGCTAACGTTAGCGCTAACTCGCCAATCGACCGGAGCCAGACAACATGATCGCTCGTGAGCGCGTATTAACCGCGTTGAATCACCGGGAACCGGATCGCATCCCCTTCGACCTGGGCAGCACACAGATTACCGGCATTCATATCATCGCCTACCGGAATCTGCGCGAGGCGCTGGGACTGCCGCCGGTCGAGCCGTTGCTGTGCGATTCGATCCAGGGATTGGCGTTGCCCGATGATGACGTGATCGCGCGGTTGGGCGTGGACGTGCGCGGGCTGTTCCCACTCAACAGCCATAACTGGAATATCATGGAGCAGGAAGTGGGCGAGTATTGGGCCTATCACGACGAATGGGGCATCACGCACCACCGCCCGCGCCCGGACGGTTTGTACTACAGTATCGTGCAGGTGCCGCTGGCGAAACCGGACCTGACCGCCCAGGACATCGAACATCACAACTGGCCGGACATGGCCGATCCGCAGCGGATCGCCGGGCTGCGCGCCCAGGCGGAAACCTACCGCGCGGCAGGCTACGCCGTCGTGATCAAAGACCCGTTCGCCGGGCTGTTCGAGATGGCGCAGCGCATCATCGGCATGACCGAAATTCTGATGCTGATGGCAAGCGATCCTGACCTGGCAGGTGTGCTGTTCGACAAACTGCTGGAACTCAAGATCGCGTTCTGGGAAATGGCCTTACCGGAACTAGGCGACGTGGTAGATATCGTGACCTACGCCGACGACTACGGCTCGCAGCAGTCGCAGTTGATCTCGCCGCGCATGTTCCGCCAGCAGTTGAAACCGCGTATTCAAACGTTGTTCGCCCGAATGAAGCAGTTAGCGCCGCACACCAAACAGTTTTTCCACTCGTGCGGCAACATTCGCCCCCTGATCCCGGACTACATCGAGATCGGGACCGAGATTCTCAACCCGGTCCATATTCGCGCAACGGGCATGGACCCAGCGGAACTCAAGCGCGATTTTGGCGATGCGCTGGTATTCTGGGGCGGCGGCGTGGATACGCAGGGCGTGCTGCCGCACGGCACGCCGGAACAGGTCAAGGACGATGTGCGCCGCAATATCGAGGCGCTGGCTCCTGGCGGCGGCTACGTGTTCAATACCGTGCATAACATCCAGGCCGACGTGCCGCCGGAAAACATCATTGCCATGTGGGAAGCATTGCAAGATTATTCATGGTAAGACACTTTGAGGGGGTTCACTTTGGCTGAATTGACATTACCTGAAGATCGCTTTTTAGGCCCTGACCCGACACAAAAAGACGTGGCCCGCCAGTTGTACGACACGGTGGCCGGACTGCCGCTGGTCTGCCCGCACGGGCACGTCGATCCGCGCCTGCTGGCCGATCCCGATTACACGTTCGGAACGCCGGTCGATTTACTGATCATTCCCGATCACTATATTTTCCGCATGTTGTACTCGCAGGGAATCCGGTTGGAAAATCTGGGCGTTCCCCGGCAGGATGGCGGCCCGGTAGAAACCGATCATCGTAAAATCTGGCAGACCTGCGCGGAACACTTCTACCTGTTTCGCGGCACCCCGACCGGAATCTGGCTGAATCAGGAACTCTACGAGGTATTTGGTATCCGCGAAAAGTTGGACGGCAGCACCGCCCAGGCCATCTACGACCAGATCGCGGAACGGCTGGAATCGCCGGAGTTCAGGCCGCGCCAACTCTACGAACAGTTCAACATCGAGGTATTGTGTACCACCGACGCGGCCACCGATACGCTGGAACACCATCAAGCGATCCGCGACTCCGGTTGGGATGCGACCATCCGGCCCACGTTCCGTCCCGACGCGGTGGTGAACTTCAACCATGCCGGGTGGCGGACCAACATCGACCGGCTGAGCGAGGTCAGCGGGATCGAAGTCAACGGCTACCCGGCGTTCATCCAGGCGTTGGAGCAGCGCCGCGCCTTCTTCAAGTCGATGGGCGCAGCAGCCACCGATCACGCCGCCCTGACCGCCTATACCGGGCGGCTCTCCGACCGGGACGCCACCTCGATCTTCCGGCGGGCGCTGCGTGGGGAATTCACCGCTGATGAGACGGCGCACTTTACCGGGCATATGCTGATGGAAATGGCCCGCATGAGCAGCGAAGACGGGCTGGTGATGCAGCTTCACGTTGGATCGCTGCGCGATTACAACACCACATTGGCGGCGCGTTTTGGCAGAGACAAGGGCGCAGATATTCCCGTTCAGAGCGAATTCACGCGCAATCTGCACCCGCTGCTGAATGCGTATGCCGACGATCCGCGCTTCCGCCTGATCCTGTTCACGCTGGACGAAACAACCTACGCCCGCGAACTCGCGCCGCTGGCCGGGCATTATCCTACCGTGCTGTTGGGGCCGCCCTGGTGGTTCCACGACAGTCTAAACGGAATGATACGCTTCTTCGATCAGGTGATGGAAACCGCCGGAATCTACAATACGGCAGGCTTCAACGACGATACCCGCGCCTACCCGTCAATCCCGGCGCGGCACGATGTCTGGCGGCGGGCCAGCGCGAACTGGTTGGCCGGACTGGTGGTGCGCGGCCTGATCGACATGGCCGACGCGGGCGAGATGATCAAGGACCTATCATACAATCTGGCAAAACGCGCTTACAATCTCTAAGGACCCATAACATCATGACAATGGACTTTAGCCAATTGGCCGGTTTGACGGTGTACGCCGAATCGGTCACGGAACACGACAGCACAACGTATTTCCTGGCCCGCGACGATGCAACCGGGCATAAATTACTCGGCGTGCAGGGCGATACGAACGGATTCCAGGGCACACCCCACGCGGCCAGCGGCGCGCGGCTTTGCCCGCTTACACCGGAAAATGCCGCCGTGCTGCGCGAACGGCTGCCCTGGTTGACCCCCGTTCCGCTGGCTCTGAAGACCTCGGCGGGCTATGGCGACCGGTTGGGACAGGCCACACCGGGTCATATTCAGGCCGCGCGCGGGCGGGATATCGCGCCGATCTTCGCGCAGCAGTCCGTCCGCGAAAATACGCGCACCGGACGCACGCCGCAGCAGGTCATGGATGACGCGATGTGGGGCGTCTTCCAGGCAGGCTGGCACGATGATTGGGGCGCGGACGCCGACCACCTTAAAACGCCGGACGTGATCGCGCCGTTCGTGGAGGCCGGGTACTCGTTTTTCACCGTCGATCCGAGCGATTACGTGGATAATGACGCCAACACGGATGTGCCCGCCGTCCTGCAAACCAAAGTGGACGCGCTGCCCTGGGCGGCGATGAGCACGTCCTGGGACGACCTGCGCGCGCGTTTTCTGGCAAATTTGATCCCGCTGGAAACCTTCACCCTGGAGATCGATGAGGAAAAGCTGCTGCGTGCCGCCGCCAAATATGGCCGCACGATCCCGCACATCGCCAGCATGTACGGCCACCTCACGAAATTGATGGGCGTCCGCCCGTTTGACTTCGAGGTGTCAGTCGATGAGACGGAAACACCGACCTCAATGCTGGAGCATTTTTACATCGCCAGCGAACTGCAACGGCTCGGCGTGAATTGGGTTAGTCTTGCGCCGCGTTTTGTAGGCCATTTTGAAAAAGGCGTGGATTTCATCGGGGACCTGGACGAACTGGACACCAACCTGGCGCAGCACGCCGCTGTGATGCGGCACTTTGGCGGGTATAAACTCAGCCTGCATTCCGGCTCGGATAAATTCACCGTGTACCCACTGGCAGCTAAACACGCTAAGGGATTGGTACATCTCAAGACGGCGGGAACTAGCTACCTCGAAGCGCTGCGCGTCATGGCGGAAGTAGACCCGGCGCTGTTCCGCGAGGTGTTGGACTTCGCACGAGGCCGGTATGACGAGGATCGCGCCACTTACCATGTGTCAGCAAAGCTGGCGAAGGTCCCGGCGGCGGACACGCTGGCCGACGGCGATCTGTCCGGTTTGCTGGACCAGTTCGACGCGCGGCAGGTGTTACACGTCACCTTCGGATCGGTGCTGGACCGTTGGGGCGACCGTTTGCACGCGCTGCTGGATGAACGCGAGGACCGTTACGCCGCCGTGTTGGAACGGCACTTTATCCGGCACCTGGAACCGTTCAGCGGCTAAGGTAGGGGCGCTTGCTTGCTGCGCCCAAGAATTTACAGATAGACACTCACCATATTTTGTGGAGCCACTGCTGCAACTCGTCGCGGGTTGGCGAGGCGGTGGCTCCGCCGATGTTGGTCACGGATAGGCCGCCGCAAATGTTGGCGTAACACGCGCACACATCCAACGGCGCTTTTTCCACCACGTAGCCGAGCAAGAATCCGGCGTTAAAGCAGTCGCCCGCCCCGGTCGTATCGACCACCGGCCCCGCGTTGACCGCCGGAGCGTGAATGATCTCGCCGCCCGACCCGATCCAGGCCCCATTCGCGCCGTCCTTGATCACAATGATGCGCGTCCATTTCATCAGCGTTTCGAGCGCGCTCCTGACGGCGCTGGTCCCGCTGATCACGAGCGCTTCCCGCGCATTGGGAACGAAAATGTCCACCAACCCTAATAACCGGCTCCAGGTGCAGGCCGAGGCCAGATCGGGCACGTCCTGGCAGTCCATCGAAACGGTTGCGCCGCGCGCGTGGGCGAGATCGGCCATTGGCTTGAGGCGCTCAATCGACATCAGCCCGCCCAGGTGCAAATGCCGGAACTGGTGGTGCTGCATTTGTTCCAGCCAGAAAGCGTGCAGATCACACGGCGGCTCGTCCTGATACGTCACAAAAGCGCGCTCGCCCTGGTACGGGATCGAAGTCGTCACGCGGCGGTAAGGCCGATCCATGTTTTTTGCCAGCGAGAGATCAACGCCTTCCTGTTGGGCCAGATCGCGGACGTGTTGACTGTAGTAGTCGTTCCCGAAACAGGCCGACCAGCCGACACGCACGCCAAGCCGCTGCAATGATGCGGCGGTGATGTACAGCCCGCCGCCGGTCGCAATCAGACCCTTACTGTAAATTTCGCGGCCCAGCATGGGGAATTCGGTCAGACCGGTGTAAATCAGGTCGTAAAAATAATCACCGGGCACAAATACATCGTACAAAATATGTCGTCTCCTACCGCTTGACGCCGCCCATCGAAATCCCGGCGATGAAATAGCGCTGCAACAGCATGAAGATCACCATCATCGGCAACGTTGCCAACAGCGACCCCATCATCAGCAGGTTAAACGGCGTGCGGCGTTCGCCTTGCAGCAGCGCGATCCCGATGGTCACGACGCGGGTATCGGGCGTATTGCTGACCACCAGCGGGTACAGAAAATCATTCCAGGCCGCCTGGACCGTGATCACGGCAAACGCGGCCAGCGCCGGAGTCGAAAGGGGCAGCGTGACGTGCCATAACACGCGCAGCGGATTCGCTCCGTCAATGATGGCCGCTTCCTCGATTTCTATCGGAATCTGTAAAAACGCCTGCCGCAGCAGGAACAGGGCAAACGCGCTAAATGATCCCGGCACAATCAAAGCATAAAAGGTATCTATCCAACCCAGGTCGCGGATCAGGATATATTCGGGAATCAGGATCGCCTGAAAGGGGATCATGAGCAGACCCAGGCACATCGCAAAAATGATATTCCGGCCCGGAAACGGGAACCGCGCAAAGCCATACGCCGCTAACGAGCACGTCACCAACTGGCCGAGCAAGCGCCCCAACGTCACGAAGGCCGAGTTCAGCAAATAGCGGTTGAAGTGGGGCGACGTATCGTACAACAGGTCCAGGTTATCGCCGCATACCGGGTTGTCGGGCAGCCAGCGCACCGGCAGTTTGTTCAGTTCCGCTGACGGTTTGCACGCGGTGGACGTCATCCACACAAACGGCAGGATCATCACGACCGCGCCCGCAATCAAAACCGCATATGAAATAGCTTGTATTGGCAGGCTAATATCACGGCGCACGGCTTCCTACCCTTCGTCCGATTCGTAATAAACCCAGTAGCGCTGCATGACAAGCTGCACCACCGTCACGCCCAACACCAACAGGAACAATACCAGCGCGACCGCCGAGGCGTAGCCAAATTCCGAGTTGGTGAACGCGCGCCGGTACAGGAAATAGGTGAGCGTGGTCGCGCTGCCGCCCACGCCGCCGGGAACCGTGCGCAGCGTCATCACGTACACCTGGTCGAAAATCTGGAACCCGTTGATGATCGCCAGGACTACCACCAAAAACGTTGTAGGCGACAACATGGGCAGCGTCACGTTGCGGAAGCGCTGCCAGCGATTCGCGCCGTCGATCAGGGCCGCTTCGTACAACTCACCGGGGATGGCTTGCAGCCCGGCCAGGAACAACACCATATCGAAACCCAACCGCTGCCAGATGGCAACCACGCCGACCGGAATCAGGACCAGCCCCGGATCAACCAGCCATTTTGTCTCGCCCAGGCCCACCGGGGCCAGCAGATCGCTCAGGATGCCGTAACGCGGCTGAAAAATACTGGTCCAGACCACCGACGCGGCCACCGTAGACGTGACCACCGGCAGAAAATAGGCCATGCGGAGCCAGTTCCGCCCGCGCAGCGGTTGGTTGAGCAGCACCGCGATTCCCAATGCCAGCACCATCTCAATCGGAACCGTCAGGCCGATCAGCTTAAAGGTGTTAGTTAGCGCCTGCTCAAACTTGGGATCGGTCGCCAGCCGCTCGAAGTTGTCAAACCCGACGTAGCGGGCAGGCTTGATCGCGTTCCACTCCCGGAACGAGGTGATAAACGCCATCAGGACCGGCACGCCGAAAAAGAAAAACAGCCCCAGGACGTTTGGGGCCACTAACGCCATGCCCCACAACGCCTTCCGGCGGCTGAGCGGCGTGGGTCCGAAGAATTTCAACAGGGTAGAGGTCATGAGGGCTACAAATTCTTGAAGTAGGGGCGTATCGCAATACGCCCCCACAGGTAAACGAAAACTCAAGCCACGACTACGCTATCAGCGCAGCGCTATTCCGGCAGTTCGGCGTTGATGGCTTCACAGACGCTGGCAACCGCGTCTTCAACGGGGATATCCAGGTCGAAGATTTGCACCACCAACTCGGTGTTCATCACGTCCCAGACTTCGTCAAAGACCGTGACGCCCTGCGAGTCGGCAGTCGCGTCCACGAATGCCTGGGCGTTGACTCCGGCATCGCCAAACGAGTCCAACCACATCTGCTGGATGGCCGGTGACGGGTTGGCCGGGGCCACACCACCGCCCTCGGCGAAGAACATCTGCCCCTCGTCACTCGCCAGGAACAGGATCAGGTTAGCAGCCAGGTCAGGGTTTGCGGTACGGGCAGAGGCCACGTAACCAACCGAATGCACAATCGAACGGCTGCGCCCGGTTTCGGGGTGCTTGGGCAGTTGAACCACGTCCCAGTTGAAGGTCACTTCATCTATTGCCTGAGGCAGTTTCCACGACCCGCCGGAAACCATCGCCACCCGTTCGGAAGCCCAGAAGTTAAACGAATCGTCTGCCGATGCGCCACCCATGATCGACACGCCCGGCATGATGCCTTCGTCGTACAGGCCCTTGAGGAAGTTCAACGCGGCAATGCTGTCTTCGTTATCCAACGTGCAGTCGGTGCGCGCCGCATCCACGACCGGGGTTTCGCCGGTTGCCGCGATCCAGTTGGGATAACCCGACTGGTATTCGGAATATACCGCCGCGCCGTAGACGTCGTTGTCCGCATCGGTCAGAGCCGCCGCGTCCGCCGCGAAATCATCCCAGGTCCAGTCGGCAGTCGGGTAGTCCAACCCGGCAGCGTCAAACATGTCCTTATTGTAGAACATGGCGATAGTGTCCCAGTTTACCGGCGCAGCGTAGAGATCGCCCGCTTCGCCCCAACGGTACGGGCCGACCAACCCGCTGCCCCAGATCGTGGTGTCCACGCCGTACATGTCCCAGTAGGGCTGCAAGTCGAGGATCGCGTCGTTATCGGCATAAAAGAAGAAGCGATCCTGCGACATGTTGAACACGTCAGGCAGATCCCCACCAGCCGCATTGGTCTTGAGCACGTCCCAATACTGGCCCCAGGGCTGCACCTGGAGGTCCACTTCTGCGCCGGGGCAGTATTCGGCGATCCAGACGTCGATGGACGCGCCAATAATCGCCGCCCAGGTTTCGTCCCAGACCCACATGGTCAGCGATCCCGGCTCTTCACAAACAACCGGCGTAATGACCGGATCGCTGCCTTCTTGCGCCTGGACCGGCACTGCCAACAGCGACGCCACCAGGAACAAAACGATCACCAACATCGTTTGTTTCATTTTAAACATTCAAGTTTCTCCTCTAGCTGTTTAAACATATACCACATACAGTAGATTATAAGGTATTCACCCCTCATCTGGCACGATCATTTCAGCGATCAGACCCGGTTCTGCTACAAATACGCACCGCCCACTCCTGGGCAGCGGCATGGGCGGCGGCAACATAGTTGTCCTGCTGGCTGGCATACACAATCGAACGGCCAATACTGATCACCGGCCCGATCCCGGTGCGCGTGCTGCCATAACGAGCAGCGATACTCAGATCGCCCTGCTGCACGCCAATACCGGGGATCAAAAAAGGTAGATTGGGTGCCCAACTGCGCAGTTGGGCCAGATCGTGCGGCTGCGTGGCTCCGACCATTAACCCAAGCTGCCCCGGATGCTTTCCGGCCAGGGTGTTTACCTGCGCCGTCACGAAACGGTAGAGCGGTGATTGTTCAGTCGGCCACAGTTGGAAATCGTTCCCGGTGGTATTGGTCGAACGCACATGAACAAACACCATCCGGTCCGCGTAATCCAGCAGCGGTGTGACGGCATCCATCCCCACATACGGGCTGACCGTCACCGCGTCCGCGCCCAGTATGTCAAAGGCCGCGCGCGCATAATAGCCCGCCGTATAGGCGATATCGCCGAACTTGGCATCCAGGATCACCGGAATCTCTGACGGCACCGCGTCAATAATGCCGTGCAGCGCCTGCATTCCTTCGATGCCGTAGGCCAGAAAAAACGCCAGATTGGGCTTAAACGCGCAGGCGAATTCAGCCGTTGCCTCGACGATGCGCTGCCCAAAGGCCAACAAATCGACACCCGGCGGCATCAGGTCGGGAACCGGATCGATCCCCACGCATAACCAGGAAGCGCGGCTTTCTTGGGCAGCCTGTAATTTTTGAATGAACGTCATATTTCTTTTCCTGAATTATTCTGCTGGCGCGGCCTGTTCGGGTGGGGCAGCCGCGTCACGCGAATAGCCCGGTACGGCAATTGCCACCTGATACGCTTCGCCGCCCCGTTCCACGACCTGGATATCGCCGCGATCTTCGCGGGCGCTGCGCCAAACCAATGTTGCCAGGTCCCCTTCCAACCAACGTGCCTCGCCATTTTCGGCCAGTTCTGCAAGCGTAAACGGCGCGTTCAACGGCCAATCCCAGTTAGGAACCTGATTATCTTGCGGGACCGGGTACGCACTGATCCACCCGGCTTTCGGCTCCACCCGTACCGGCGTATCACTCAAGGTCTGGCACTGCGCCAACACCTGGGTAAACGCCTTTTGCGGCCAGAGCGTATACCGGCGTACCGTGTGGACCTCATCGTACAGTGAGATAGTCATCGTCTCCACAATCGGATCGCTGCTGGTGGGGGGAAGCAGTTCATCTTCCCAGTCGTAAAAACCCCGGTTGATAATATCTTCCACGAAGCCGCGCAGCGTGGCATCGTCGATGCGGGCTTCGAGAACCGCTTCCTCACCAGCCGCCTCACGCGACACCCACACGACTCGCCCATCACCCCAAACCGTACACGGGGGAATGCTGTTCAACAAAAACGCAGGGCTTTCCTGGTTGGGACGGCTGTCCAGACGCACAACAACGGCATCGGCAGCGTGATCCCACTCAAATAATCCCAGTGTGCCGCCAGTGTCCTGGTCGGACGAATCGTTATCGTCGCCACCACACGCGGCCAACGTGAATGCCAGCATTACCAGCACGATTCCCAGGAGCAAACGTCGCATATCAAAAACTCCTTGTGGATTTTAGGGGTACTTTCTGAAAAGGATTGTAGCCGTTCCATGACGGCAGGACAAGGGGGCGATCCGTGTTATCTGACCGCCCCCCTGGCAAAACGTAGTGATTCGGGATTCTATTCCGGCAGCACTTCGTAGGCCGCCCCGTCCCAGACGAACAACACATGATCGCCGAGTGCCAGGAATTCTCCAATCGCCGGGTCCAGGTCCAGCAGGTCAAAGTAGGCATCGCTGAGGAAGACCACTTCAGCGGGCGTCATCTCGTCGGCATTATAGAGCGTATCGATCCAGGCCCCATCACGCCACACGAAGGTCCGGTCAGCCACGTAACGGATTACCTGCCCATCCGGGCTGTAATCCCTGCGGCCCGCTTCGTCGGCGCTATCACCCACAACACCCCCGGCTTCGCCGCCTTCACCGTCCCGCAGGGCCGGTGCGCCAGGAGACGTCATGGTCGGCGCGGCCATTGGCGCTTCCGCCGCAGAGAGATCGGCGGCAGCTTCCGCTGCATCGACGGCGTTGGCCCCGGATGCCGCCCCGAAGTCCGCGTCGGTTTCGCCTTCAAAGGCCATTTGCGCCTCTTCTACGCCGGTCTGCGTGAAGATGTCGTCCTCGGTGATCAGGAACGAGGTGTACGGTGTGATGATGCCGTAGCGAATGCTCAGCCGGACAATGCTGTCCACCAGTTCGGGGTCTTCGCCGTACAGCCGGATCGCGTTGAGCAGCGCGCCGATTTTGCGCGTGGCCCACAGGCGCGGGATGAAAATCTCACCGCCCGCATTTTTACGGAAATCCACCCCGTAGGTAAAGGTCTGCCGCGCGCCGTCCAACTCACCGGACAGTTTGATAGTCGCCGGACCATCATCACGGTAGCGCCCCACTATAATCAACTGGGAACCGACGAACAGGTCCGGCAGCGGCGCGGCGGGGAACATTTCCTCGACCATCACGCCGTCCACGTCCAGTTCCACATTGGTCAGCACCGGGGCGCTGATCTTGTTGTAGAGGCTGCTGACTTCTTCGTCGATACGCTCGTCGGGCCGTACATAGGTCCCCGCGCCCCGGAACGCCTGGTACAACTGGTCAAGCAGCAGCGTATCTACGTCATTGCCCACGCCAAAGGTAAAGATACGCACATTGGGCGACGCGCTGTTCTCCACATTGTTCAGGATCGCGTTGGTGCTGGTTTCGCCTTCAGTCGCCAGCCCATCGGTCAGGAACAACACCACCGTCGAGCGTTCGCGGTCGGCCATGCCCATCGCCGCTTTTAGCGCGCCGTCAATGTCCGTGCCGCCGAGCGCTTCCAACCCGCTGATCCAGTTTTTGGCGTCATCCACCTCGGACAGCGGTTGCAGATCATTGGCAAACACGCGGTAGCCGGTGCTGAAAACCACCACGTTAAAGCGGTCACGGGGATTGAGGTTATCCAACACGAATTTCACCGCATCCCGCGCCTGATCCCACTTGTCGCCGAACATCGAGCCGGACTGGTCCAGCACCACGATCACGTCTTTGGGGATCACGCGATCCGAGTTCACCTCAACCGGCGGGGTGATCATCAGCGTGAAGAAGCCGTTTTCGTTGGCGCTTTCGCGGTAAGTCAGCGCATTGACGCTGATTTCATCCGTCGCCAGCCCGTAATACAGACTGAAATCCGTTTCCGGGCGGGTGTAACTGGATTCGTACCCGGCGCGGAAGGCGAAATCACCGTCGCGCGAGATGGCGATAGGGTGCGTAGGCGAATAAATCGTGCTGATCGGATCGTTGGACGTGACCTGCACGTTGATGCTGATGCGTTCGACCGGACGGCGCGTGAACTGGTCGGTGCGCAGCGGGTATTCGTACTGCACCAATCCGTTCTCGATCTCCAGCAGTTGGCCGTATTCGATCTCGATTTTGACTTCGGAGAAGGGTTGGATCGGGAATACGCTGGCCTGGATCGCGCCCGCGCCGACATATTCCAGCAGGGCCGGATCGCGCATCTGGCGCACAATCTGGTCATAGATATCGCGGGCTTCATCGGCGTCGAGGATTTTGGCCTCAATGGGACGACCATCGACCCACATCACCAGATCAGACACCGCCGCACCGATTGGCAGCGGGAAAATGTACGATCCCTCGGCCATGCGGTCGTTGTCATTGTAAAAAACCTGCTCAATACGGGTCGTGGCGACCTGGTTGTCGATCTCAACGCTCACGCGATGCGCTTTAATTGTCACGCCCCGGTCGCCTTGAAAATAGGGAAACTCAAACGATTCCGGCGCAGCGTCACGCGCCGCCGCCGGTCCAATACTTACCGCCAACAGGGTAATCAGCGTCAACAAAACAATCGTGCGTTTCATGTGGTCCTCCCGGACAAACTCAGTGGTTGTCATGCTTATGACGCTGACCGGGCAGGAAAGGTTCCAAACGCAATCGGGGAAAATTATCTGGTATTTTCTCTACGGCGTCATGAGTGATACCGTTGGCGAACCTATCACCGCCACGTTTGCGTAGGGGCGCTGCTTGCTGCGCCCCCCCCCAGAAAACAAAAAGGGCGCAGCAAGCAGCGCCCCTACACGCACAATTCGCCAATAATATCATGAGTGAGGGGAATGCAAATCGACTTTCTCTTGAACATCCACGCCGGGGAACAACTGCTCAAAGTCGTGGGGGAGATAGCGCCGCGCGATATCCGACGTCAGCGCGTTGGCCGCACAAACTTCGCCATATAGATCAGCGCTGCGGCGCTTGGTACGCTGCTGGGTTTCGGGATCACAGGCATACAGACCGAACCGGAAGCGGGGAGCGTACCCTTCGGACCATTCGAAATTGTCCGCCAGCGTCCAGTGAAAATAGCCCTTGACCGGGTAATTAAAGTTGATCGCCTGCCAGACGCTCCGCAGGCTGCGCACCAGATGTAGCGGGCGCAGCGCATCGTCGGGATCGGGCACGCCGTTTTCCGTGACATATAATGGCTTGGAGGTGCGCTCACACAACCATCTGATATGCTCGAACAAACCCTCCGGCCAGATTTCGCCCACGCTGTCCGGTCCCTGAATGCCGTCCGGCGGTTGAGTTTGTTGCAAAAACAGACGGCGCGGATACCGGGGATGGAAGCCCACCAGAAAGCGGTAGTAGTAGTTCAACCCGATCCAGTCCAGCGTATCGCGGGCTTGCGGCACGTCGATTTTACGCAGCGGAAAACGCAGCGTGCCGGTCATCAGTGCTTCGACCCACGCCCGGTTGAAGACGCCGCCGATCAGGTTACGGGCCGGACCGTGCAGCAGCGCCGGGCGGCGCGTCGTGAGGCTGATCTGGTGCTTGGCAAATCCCACCTGGGCGGCGGGATGCAGTTCCTTAATCGCGTGGTAGGCGGCGGCATGGCCGCGCAGCATGTTTTCTGCCACGCGGAACGCCTGACCAAGACTCTGTCCGCCGGGGGGGAAATGGCCGAACAGGTGACTTTGCGTGGCGTATACCATCGGCTCATTGATAGTACACCACATCGTCACGCGGTCGCCGAGCGCGTCCACCACGAAGCGCACAAATTCCTCGAAATACTGCACCACGTCGGGATTGGCCCACCCGCCCCGCTCTTGCAGCCACAGCGGATTGGTGAAGTGATGCAGCGTGACCAGCGGCTCCATGTGACGCTGGCGCAGCGCGTCGAGCACCTGGACGTAGTGATCCAACGCGGACTCGTCAAACGTGCCCGGTTCCGGCTCAATGCGGCTCCACTCGATAGAAAAACGGTGCGCGTTATGACGCATTGCCGCCGCATGGTCGAAATCCTCCGCGTAACGCCCGCCCCACCAATCGCAGGCAGTCCCGGCGCGCTGCTGCCGGTAGACGCGCCCGGCTTCTTCCCAGGCGTGCCACTGATTGTTGGTATTGCCGCCCTCGACCTGATGCGCGGCGGTCGCGGCTCCCCACAAAAAACCGGGTGGAAACTGCATCGTGAAATCGACCATGTGACACCTTATCCCTGGTATACCACGTCGGCGTAAACCTGGCGCGCGCCGGTATCCACATATCCCAATGTGTCGGCCAACTGGCGCGATACATCGTTCTGCTGCTCCACCAGATAGAGCGGCAGTCGTGAAGATTCTAACACCGCCTGAGTCACCGCCGACGCAACACCACTCCCCCAGCCACGCTGTCGCACCGGGGGATCGGTATGCACATAAATTTCGGCAAAAGCGGGACTCTGCCAGTTGACGCCCGCAACCGCCTTATATCCGCCAGACTCGATCACGCAGCGCGGAAGGCCGTCGGGTGTCCGGGA